>JAFTEW010000051.1 GCA_017453485.1 Alphaproteobacteria bacterium
CGGGACATTTTCTGTTTCGAAACGTGCCGCTACAAAAGGTCGCAACCCGGCAACAGGTGCTGCCATCAAAATTCCGGCCTATAAACAACCGAAATTTAAAGCCGGTAAAGGTTTAAAACTGGTTGTCAACAAATAATTTTGTTGACAATTCCGAAAAAGGATGATATGTTCATGTCATCCTTTTTTTTAAAGGGCGACTAGCTCAGCTGGTTAGAGCACCTCGTTTACACCGAGGGGGTCTGCGGTTCGAATCCGTAGTCGCCTACCAGATAAAACCCCGTTTATACGGGGCTTTTTTATAGCACCTGTTATTTTTAACCTGTTGAACATATCTTTGTCATCCACACCCGCCTCCTCCCCTGTCGTTTCCATGCAAATGAGAATCATATATAAACAGACCTATTTTTAAAGGCTTACGGGCGGCATCAACAAAATGGTAAATATAGGGCATCAAAAAAAACACCCCGGTGTTCATCGGGGTGTTTTTATCCTTTATTTTACAACGATATTCATCAATCGCTTAGGAACATAAATAACCTTAACAATTTCCTTGCCGGTGATGAATTCCGCTACATGGGGTTCTTCTTTGGCTCGGGCCAGCAAATCCTCTTGTGTGATATCAACCGGGACAGTTAATGTTGCCCGTTTCTTGCCCAAAACCTGAATAACGATATCCATATCATTTTGAACAAGTAAAGACTCATCATACGTTGGCCATGGCGCATATGCAATCGTTTCTGTATGACCTTGACGTTCCCATAGTTCTTCGGCGATATGCGGGGCCATCGGGGATAACAGTTTGACAAAAGAATCCATATCGGCCTTTGCCACCGGCTTATCAGATTTATAGATGGCATTAACCATCTCCATCAATTTGGAAATGGCTGTATTAAAGGCCATACGATCCATATCTTCCGTGACACCTTTAACCGTTTTATGCATTAGACGTGTCAATTCGGCATCTCCAGTATCGGCAATCTTATTTGGCGTTTCCCAAATGTTCCATACCCGTTTTAAAAAGCGATTAACACCGTTAACCCCTTCGGCCGTCCAGGGTTTTTCGGCCTCAATCGGCCCCATGAACATCAGGTATAGCCGCATGGAATCAGCACCATAGTCTTTTTCAACCTCATCCGGATTCACGACGTTATATCGAGATTTACTCATTTTTTCAACCTGGGTATTAACCCGGGTATCGGTATCTTTGACATACCAATCGTTGCCCCGGCGTTCAACCTGATTCGGATAGTAGTATTTGCCGGCGTCATCCCGATAGGAGTAGGCTAATACCATCCCTTGATTAACCAGGCGTTTAAAAGGTTCATCCGTGGATACCAATCCGGCATCAAACAGGACCTTTTGCCAGAACCGGGCGTAGAGTAAATGCAACACGGCATGTTCAACACCACCGACATACAAATCGACCGGCATCCAGTATTCATCTGCTTCTTTTCCGACAAAAGCCGTATCATTATGCGGATCACAGAAGCGCAGGAAATACCAACTTGATCCCGCCCATTGCGGCATGGTATTCGTTTCCCGTTTGGCCGGTTTGCCCGTTTCTGTATCAATGGTATTAACCCAATCTGTGCATCGGGCCAACGGCGGTTCCCCGTCGGCTGTCGGTTTAAATTCGGCCAGCGGTGGCAATAGCACCGGTAAATCCGTAAACGGAACAGACTTAATTGTCCCGTCTTCACAATGGATAATGGGGAACGGCTCCCCCCAATACCGTTGACGGGCAAATAACCAATCCCGCAATTTGTAATTGACCGTCCCTTTACCAAAGCCCTTGGCTTCGGCATATTCAATCATTTTCTTTTTGGATTCGGCAACATGCAAACCGTTCAAAAAGTCCGAGTTGATTAAAGCACCGTCACCTTCCCAGGCTGCTTTTGATAAGTCAAAGTCAGCCGGTGATTCAATAACCTGAATAATCGGCAAATCAAATTTTTTGGCGAAATCATAGTCACGTTGATCATGAGCCGGCACCGCCATAATAGCGCCATATCCGTAATCACCCAACACATAGTCAGCAATATAAATCGGGATTTTTTTGCCATTCAGGGGATTGATGGCATAAGCCCCCGTAAAGGCACCGGTTTTTTCTTTGGCCTCGGCCATCCGGTCTTGGGCAGATTTTTTGCCGGCCTGTTCCACATAGGCTTCAACGGCCGCCCGACAATCCGGCGTTGTAATTTCTTTGACCAAAGAATGTTCGGGTGCCAAAACGCAGTAAGTCGCCCCGAACAGGGTATCCGGCCGGGTTGTATAAACCGTAAATTCGGCATTGGTATCAGCCACACGGAAAGTAATATCAGCACCGGTGGATTTACCGATCCATTCCCGTTGCATGGTTTTAATTCCTTCCGGCCAATCCAATTTATCAATATCGTTCAACAGCCGCTCGGCATAAGCCGTAATTTTCAACATCCATTGCCGAAGCGGTTTTTTAATAACTTCATCACCGGTTTCAACATATTTACCGTCTTTAACCTCTTCATTCGCCAAGACGGTTCCCAATTTCGGGCACCAATTGACAGGCGTGACAACTTCATAAGCCAGGCCCCGATCAAACAAAACCTTAAAAATATACTGTGTCCACTTATAATAGGCCGGATCTGTTGTGTTGATTTCCCGATCCCAGTCATAGGACAGCCCCATCGCCTTTAATTGACGCCGGAAAGTGGCCGCATTTTGTTTAACCACATCGGCCGGATGCATACCGGTTTTTTCGGCATAGCGTTCAGCCGGCAGCCCGAAAGCGTCCCAGCCCATCGGGTGCAATACGTTAAACCCTTGCATCCGTTTATAACGGGACATAATATCGGAAATAGTATAGTTTTCGGCATGACCGACATGTAGTCCTGCCCCCGACGGATAGGGAAACATATCCAGTGCATAATATTTAGGTTTATTTTTATCAATTTCGGCATGAAAAGTGTTGTGTTCTTCCCAATACTTTTGCCATTTTTTTTCTATCTCTTGATGATTATATTCCATTTTATACTCCAACGAATAAACAAAGATGGGCTTGATTTTACAATCATCGGCACGAAAAGTCAAGGATTTGTTTGTAAAATCATATTGACAGACCCTAAAAAAAATGATACAACCACCCGTAAAGGAGAATAAAAATGAATAAAGCCCAAAATGTAAAAGAATTTGTCGAACGGGTGGATGCATCCAAAAAATTGAACCCCAAGGATCTATCCTCCGATCAGGATTTAACCATTGCCATTATGAACCTGATTTCCATTGAGGAGCATCTTGTTTTTTCTGGGGCTAAAACGGGGAAAAACTCATTTTTTGATATGATTCGGGATATTCGGGAAATGAGAAAGAACCTGATGTTGAAAATTATTCCGTCTTACGAGGGGGAAGTTTGGTGTATTTCAAAACACCTACTGGCAGCCAGTATGCGCCTGATGGAGGTCGGCACAAAGCAACAGAGTATGAATAACGACGCAGAAGCTTATAAATTGTTTAATCAAGCCTATGATTTATACTGCCTGTTTTGGGGATTGAATATGAATCTGATTGATACAAAAGATGTCAATTGGATTGCCGATACGGATGAGGATATGAAAAAACTGTCCGACAAGGTTGCCAAAATCAAGGCCGAGCAACCGGCGCCGGTAGCAAAAGAAGAACCCAAAACCGGTTTTGCCAAAATGAAAGCCTTTATTAAGAATGCCGTTAATTGCTGTATTGAGTAGCCCATGAAAAAAATAGTCGCCTTGTTGGCCGTTTTGGTCGCTGTCTTATTCCTGTTATTTAAAGTCGGGGTGGATTCGGTTATTCAAACCATCCCGAATGATTCTATGGTTGTCTTTGTTAAGACAGGATGCTCACATTGTCATCAAGCCATGGCGTTTGTTGATGAAACGGTCCGTCGGGATTATCCGAGTTTAAAAATTGAGGTCCTGAACATAGATAAAGAAGAAAATAGGGAAAAACTCCTTGCGGTAATTCATCGAAACCGCATTAGTCCTAGAAAAGCCGGCACACCGCTGATTTTAATTGATGGCCATGTTTTGATAGGATGGGATGAACGCCGGGAACATGAGTTGACGACTCTTATTCGGGCATTTTTATCAAAAAGGTCTTGACAATTTTTTTAAAATCGGCTAAAAGGATGCTCGTCTTTACCGCCGCTGTGGCTCAGTGGTAGAGCACACCCTTGGTAAGGGTGGGGTCGAGAGTCCGATTCTCTCCAGCGGCACCATGTTTTAAAGCCCTCAACGAAATGAGGGCTTTTTACTTTGTTTGCAAGCATTTTGCCGAGTCCGATAGTCCGACCATGAAAAATCGCCAAAATTCCTCAATTATCGGACTCGTAAATACGATTTCTTTATAAAACAAGCACTTATAAAAAACCTCTACCGAAGTGATGATAGAGGTTAAAGAGCAATCAAATAAGGGTGCTATGCATATTGGTTTGGCAATGCAACTCTTACAGGTGCAGGCTTCTTTACAACAGCATAAGTATCTTGAAATACATCTGCCTGTATCATTCTCATTCCTGCACTATCATTGATAATATAAGCCCCCCCCTTTTTGAGCAACTTGCGGCGTTCCTGTTGGTCCTGCGAACTCAACACCTTCTGCAACTTTAAATGCCTTAACAGTTTCTTTCTTTTTTGCACCAATAAAAGTTTTACCTGGCACAATCTTATCTTTTTCAGGAGCACCAATTAAGCCAGCAGCAAAAGCAGTGTCCGTATCATAAACATCTGCCTTCCCTGTTGCTGGATCAATTGCATTTTGCTTTAAAAATTCAATAACTCCCTTAACACCTTCTGCAGTTTTAAAAGCATTTGGATGCCCTGCGATATATTCATCCACTTTTCCCTTCAGACCTGGCGCATCATAACAAATAATACAGCCATCCTGTTGTTTTAAAACCTGTGTCGCGTTGTCTTTAGGATTGAAAAACTCTAACCCATCTACATCTTGCATAACCATTTGATAATCTGGTGGTAGATATTCAGGACGTTTGGTTTTAATTGCCCCCGTATATCCAAATGCTGGAATAATAAGGCGTTTTTTATCAGTTGGGGCACAAATAAGTGTACTTCCCTCAAATCGTTTTGCTGCTTGTTCTTGTGTAATCATATGACCTCCTTTTTAATGAATCGACTTCATTTGTAAGAGTACACTGATCAAACGATTAAGTCAACATATTTTCGTAATTTTTCTTTTAATTCCTCTGTAATTTTAGTCCGATAAGCGCAAAGCAACTTATATCTCATTATGGATGTTATTCGTTAATTTTTTTCAAAAACAATACGGAACAAACCGACCAAAAACCGATTTTTTTAGTTGACAATATATCCTTTTCTCAATATAACATAATCACCAGAGGGAACGAGAGTATCCGCAATTGAAGCGTCCACCGTAGTTTCCTCTGATTTTTCATATACTGAACGAATGGTATTATCCGATTTAGTAAATCTAACCGTTTTGTCGTCCGAATTTTTGCCGCAAATAAGCTTGGTTGAATTTCCGGGTGTGCCGCGCAGATACCGAAACAATCTGCCTTTTGGCCGGTTGTGTCACAACCGGTGCCAACACCGATACTGTTTTTCTTTTCCGACCGTCGATTGAACGATGCAAAAGCGGAAAAGTAATTTGATTTAACTTGGTCGGGACTATCTTTCGTGGCGAATTCATAAAAGTCCGACCGGGTTTTCGGGATTTGTTTTCTTCCGGTTTGATATATGCATACTCCGAACAGGGATATGGTGCCTGATACGGCAACGAATGATTAGCAACCGTCAAAACAACAGGAACCGATTTTGGGTCGCTTTGCACTTTTAACCGACTGACAATATCAGTTGGCATGGCATTAATCTCACTCGACCGGGCCTGATGCCCCGGAATTAAAACCATACTGCCGATACAAATAAATTTTTCTATAAGACGCATAATATTCATCCTTTCCGTTTCCGAACGATTATATTTTACCCTTCTGCAAAAAGCAAGACATTTTTATAAACATACATACTTAATAAAAAAACTTGACATAATATTAAAAAAATGATAGCCTTGGGCCTATCTGAGTTATGAAAGGAAATATGATATGACAAACGACGCCATCACCGATAAAGAATTTTACAGAACCGTAGCCTTGTTTATTGCCAAGGGATCCGAGCGCAATGTTCGTAAAGCCACAGACCCTTGGAAAGGAAAAGCCGAATTGGATATTTTTCGGGACGGCTGTGTGTGGTATGGCTGTCGGGTTGTTGAGACACCTTTGTTGGCCGCAATTGATTCGGATGATGTTCTTTCCGTTGCCGACAATTTAAAAGCACATCAAATCCCCATCAATCAACCATATATGTTAAATGGCGGCACATTAGATGCCGGGACGACCTATCCGTTTCAAACATTTTTGCATCGGTCTATTGAATCCGGATCAATGCGTGTTTTTAGATATTTGTTGGAACATGGGGCAGATCTGACCTTGAAGGACCAAAACGGACATACAGTTCCGGAAGCAATTATGCTTAATCCAAATTTGCTTCAAGAAAACAGAAGATCATTCGGAAAAAGGTTAGTTGATGCCGGTTTGACCGATTCGGACTTACAACAGATTCAAGATAAATATCCGAAGTCAACCAGTGTTCGGAGCCTATGCCGTATTTTACGGACCTATATCCAAAACAAAACAACCTATCGACGAATTGCTACACAAAAACGACCGATGCCCGATGTCGCACCGGAAAAGACACGGGTATGATTAAACTTCAAGGTTGCATTCCGTTGCAGTTTTGGTTATCCTGATTCTTGAATGATGAACAAGGAGAATAAATGAAAACAATCAGAGTCGGTTTTATTTTTTGCTATCTGGTATTCAGCGCAAACATAGTCCATGCCGCCGGTCCATATGAAGTCGGCAAAATGACCATTGACGGCAATACTTGTCGTTGGACAAGCACAATTCGGCAAAATTGCACACGGGCGGAAATGCAGCGAAAAATGAAAGAAATGGAAAACTGTTATGGTCCCCGCTTAGAAAAAGAAACAGAGCAATGCCGGGATATGTCCTGTGTACGGCAAACCATTAAACGTATCGTTTCCGATTGTTGCGCCCGAACAAACGGTGAGATGCAATAAAGTCATTTTTCCACTTTCGTCCCGGGATATATCGGGGATATCAGTTATTGATTACAAAATGGATGTCATATCCGGAAAGTATGTCTGCCACGCCCGAACGGGATTGTTTCTTATCGGGCCGTCCCCCACTCTTTCTGATAAATGTGCTGTCGGGAAACCCTGTCTGGCGATAGAATGGTTATGATAGGCCTCATCATGACTGACTTCCCGGATAACATGACACCAGGGCGGTAAGGAAATTTGTTGTTTTTCATCTGTCAGTTCTATTTCCAATAAAGCTCGTTTGGGGTCAGAATCAAACGTATCCAGTTCAAAATATTGCCCCTGCCAAATAAAGCACCATCGTGTTTTGGTCAAGACATATTCTGCTTCGGTCAGCAAAGTCATATATTCCTGCTCGGAAATTTTGCGTTCCCGTTCAATACGTTTGATAGGGGAAAAACTTTTCTTTTCTGTATAAAAACAGGTAAAGCCACTTGCATCCCCACGTTCACGAATGCGCCGTTCGGTATCACCATCAGATTTTAAGTAAGCCTGCACGATTTTTTGCGGAACAGCTCCATGTGCCATTAAGTCATCCCGGGTCGGACAATCAATTAAAAATTTACGTTCTATTTCCAAAGGAACGGGAATACCCAAAACGGAAAAAACTTCACCGCACAGCCGGCTAATCTTTTTTGCAAAATCAGTTGAATTATCAATGATTCGCAGATGCGGATGCCCGATATAGGCTTGTTGTGTGCGGTCATCGGCCTGCCGGGCAACCGTTAAATCCGTTTCCTGCCGGGCAGGATTATTGGCACAGGTATAGAAACGTTCGGCTCCTTTGGCGGCAGTCACTAAGTGCAAAACAGCATCATAACGATGACAAGCCCGGTGCGGATTTAATTGGTTAGCGGCCAAAGCAGCGGCATAGTCCGTATCCGTCATATAGGCCCGACAATCCGGAATTCCGCGATCCAATAAAACAACGGCTTTTGGATATTTTTCAGCTGCCCGCATGGCTAATTTTTCTTTGGCTAACTGAAATTCAATCAGCATCTTTTCAAATTCAACCAAACCAACTTCCGGAATTTTAATTCCCGACATCATCATTTCCGTAGCGGCTTCTGGCACGGTAATCACTTTGTATCCTTTGGCGGTCAAGCGTTCATCCAAAGTGCTGAGACAGGTTGTTTTACCGGCACAAGGTCCTCCGGTGATGACGATTTGTGTGACTGACATTTTTTCTCCTTTCCATTAAAATAAAACGGACGATCAGGTTGATCGTCCGTTTGCGTATATAATATGCTTAAATTCTTTCCATTTGTTAATTTTTAGATCAATAACAAAATATGAATATTGTATAAGCATGACAATAATGGATTATAATCAGATTTTATCAAATGTCAACATTTTTTTCAGATAAATAAAAATGGGTTGTGAAAAATGCACAACCCATCCGTAAATAACGATTTTCGTATCGTTTCCAATTAACGTTTGCTGAATTGGAAGCGTTTGCGAGCCTTGGATAAACCGGGCTTTTTCCGTTCTACGATACGGGAATCGCGTGTTAAGAAACCGGCTTTCTTTAAAGCAGAATGCAATTCCGGTTCAAACAAATCCAAACAACGGCTGATTCCGTGGCGCAGCGCATAAGCCTGACCAGATAATCCACCGCCGCAAATGGTGCAATCCACATCAAATTGACCTTCACGATTAGTGACGGCAAACGGTTGCTTAATAATCATTTGCAATACCGGACGCGGGAAGTATTTATCCATATCCCGGCCGTTGACGGTAATTTTACCTTTGCCCAATTTGATGAAAACACGGGCAATGGCATTTTTCTTTTTACCAACAGATTGAGACCGTCCGAATTTGTCTTTCTTCGGTTGACGTTGAGCCGGTGCTTCAACCGCTTGTTCCACAGGGGCGGCAACGACTTCGGCCGGTGTTTCGGCAGCAGTCATTTCTTTTTTCAAATCAGCCAATTTAGCTGTTTTTTTCACGACTTTAACCATTATACGCTCCTTTTGTTTTTACGGTTTTTCGATGCAATATCCAACACAATCGGATTTTGGGCCGCATGCGGATGTTCCGGGCCGGCAAAAACACGCAGTTTTGTCATTTGTTTAGCACCCAGACTATTACGGGAAATCATGCGTTCAACAGCCTTGATTAAAACGCGTTCCGGTTTTTCCTGCATTAAAGCCTTGGCCGTTTCACCATGAATACCACCAATATATCCGGAATGATGGAAGTATTCTTTTTGTTCTAATTTTTTACCGGTTAATTGAATTTTATCGGCGTTGATAACGACGACATAGTCCCCACAATCCTGTGACGGAGAAAAAGACGGCTTGTTCTTACCGCGAATAATGGTTGCGATTTGACTGGCCAAGCGTCCCAAAACCAAATCTGTTGCGTCAATCAAATACCATTTGATGTCGCAATCTGCCGGTTTTAAAGTTTTTGTTGATTTCATAGTCATTATTTTTTCCTTTGTCTGTTTTAAAACGGCTCTTTTATACCGTATTATTTTTCAAAAGTCAAGACTTTTTTATCTGATTTTTATATATTTTTTTAAAAGGTATTATAATACCGTTTCCAAATATGCCGATGTTATTGTTTTGTTTCGTCTTGACGTTTTTTATAATAGGATGCCTATTTCCTCTTGCAAAATAAAAAAAGAAGTTTTAAACTGTTTCTCCATATGGGGGTTATATGATCTTACAAGCATTATGGATTACATTTATCGGGATGGCCGGTGTTTTCGGATTTTTACTGTTTTTGATTGCCGGTATGGCATTCCTGAGATATCTTATCGAGCGGACGGGAAAAAACAATTTGGATAAAATTGCCATAGCGATTGCTATCGCTCAGGCACAGGAGGATTAAGATGGCGCTTGGGGAATTGTTCGGTTATTTGGCCGGATTATCACTGACATTTTGTTTTTTGCCGCAAACAATTTTAACTTTAAAAACAAAAAATACGCAAGGCCTTTCGATGTTGAGTTATTTTATTTATGCAATCGGTCTGATTTGTTGGATTATTTACGGCATCTATTTGGGATCTGTTCCGATGATGCTTTTTAACAGTATCGCACTTGTCTTTGCCATATCAATTTTATACACTATCATTACGCAGCGAGGAAAAAATGAAAACAAAAAAAATTAAGTTTATGTGCACGGCTTTTCGTGACGGATTTCAATCTTGTTTCGGGGCACGTGTATTATCCAAGGATTATTTGCCCGTGGTGGCCGAAGCTGTTAAAGCCGGTTTTGATAACATCGAATCAGGGGGCGGTGCTTCTTTTCAATCGGCTTTTTTCTATAATAATGAGAATGCGTTTGATATTATGGATCAGTTCCGAAAAATAGCCGGTCCGAAAGTTAATTTACAAACGCTGGCACGCGGTGTTAATGTGGTGGCTTTGGATTCCCAAAGCTCGGATATGATTGCTCTGCATGCCAAATTATTTAAAAAGCATGGTGTTTCTACTATTCGTAATTTTGATGCACTGAATGATCCGGAAAATCTGAAATACAGTGCGGATTGCATCAAGAAAGCCGGTCTAAAACATCAATTGTGTATTGCAGCCATGTCTTTACCGCCGGGGGCAACAGGGGCTCACACGGCCGAATTTTATGAGGACCGCTTAAAAAAATTCATTCGGGCCAAAATTCCGTTCGACTCTTTATGCTTCAAGGACGCCTCGGGAACCTCTGTTCCATCTGTTGTTTATGACACGATTGTGCGGGCTAAAAAATTGGTCGGAGCCAAATGTCCGATTGAGTATCATTCCCACGAAACGGCCGGGGTAGGTCTTGCCTGTTATTTAGCAGCAATTGAAGCCGGTGCTACGATTGTGGATTTATCACTGGCTCCTGTTTCGGGTGGCACATGTCAACCGGATGTGGCAACCCTATGGCATGCTTTGCGGGGATCGGATTATGAACTGGATTGTGATATTGATGCCGTGATGCGGGTTGAAGAAGCCTTAAAGGAAGCCTTATCTCCTTACTTTTTACCGCCCGAGGCATTGCATGCCGATCCACGGATTCCCTGGTCTCCGATGCCGGGTGGAGCGTTGACGGCCAATACACAGATGCTACGGGATAATGGCCTGATGGACAAATACGGAGATATTATTGTCGCAATGGAAGAAGTTGTTCGCAAAGGCGGCTTTGGAACTTCCGTTACCCCAGTCAGTCAATTCTATTTTCAACAAGCCTTTAACAACGTCATGCAGGGGCCCTGGAAAAAAATTGCCGAGGGATACGGTAAAATGGTTTTGGGCTACTTTGGGAAAACACCGGTGGCCCCGGATAAAGAAGTGGTAAAAATTGCTGCCGAACAATTAGGTTTGAAACCGACGAAAGAACCTGTTTTATCCATCAATGATAAAAATCCGAACAAGTCACGTAAACACTACGAACAAATGTTACGTGACGCCGGCTTGCCGATTACAGATGAAAATGTCTTTATTGCAGCGGCCTGCGGCGATAAAGGAATTAATTTCTTACTTGGGAAAGGAAAAGTCGGTGTTCGGTATAAGGAACAACCGAAAATCAAGGCAGATAACTATCAAGTCACGGTATCCGGTGAAACATTTGATGTTAAATTAAACGGAAACAAAGCCGTTGTAAACGGCCGGGAATATGATATTTCTGTTGCTGTCCCCGGAATAAAATCTAAATCACAACCGGTAATAACAACCGGTTCTGCAACATCGGTTACGGCAGGAACTCCGGGCCTTGTGACACAAATTTTGGTGGCCGAAGGTGATACGGTCACGGCTGGTCAAAACCTGTGTGTGCTGGAAGTTATGAAAATGGAAACATTTACCAAGGCTCCCGGAAACGGACGAGTTCAGAAAATCTGCGTCAAAAAAGGCGATACAGTTAAAACCGGCGATTTACTTTTTGAATTGGGATAGGAGGATACCATGACTGCTGTCATCAATAGTTTGGGACTGATACAATTGACCCTTGGCCAAATTGTAATGATGCTGATTTGTTTTGTCTTGCTGTATTTAGGTATTAAGAAAAAATTTGAGCCGTTGTTGCTCATCCCGATTGCGGTTGGCGGCCTGTTATCTAATTGCCCCGGAGCCGGTATGACTGCACCGGGAGGGCTACTCCATTTTATGTTTCAAATCGGAATTGAAACCGGAGTCTTTCCGTTGTTGATTTTTTTGGGTGTCGGGGCAATGACGGATTTTGGTCCTCTTTTGGCAAATCCCAAGACGGCTTTATTGGGGGGGGCAGCACAGTTTGCCATCTTTGGCACATTCTTGGGTGGAATTGTTTTGGCACAATATATTCCGGAATTTCATCTGACCCTAAAACAAGCGGCCAGTATTGCCATTATCGGTGGTGCCGATGGGCCGACATCTATCTTTTTGGCCGGGAAACTTGCCCCGGAA
>JAFTEW010000052.1 GCA_017453485.1 Alphaproteobacteria bacterium
GGCATCCAATCGGGACGGAGTATGACGGAGATATTGGGCGTTCTGGCAATTATGGGCGTGCTCACCATCGGTGGGATATTGGGATACAGATATGCGATATATTTAACGCGAGAGAATCAGACACTGGATATTATCAACAAGACGATAGCAGGATCCCGGACGGGTTTGGGTGAGTATTTATTAGGTTCTCGTTCAACGGAGATGAAGGCGGTAATGGCCGAACAGGTAATCAGCGGAGTGACGATAGATGCAGACGGATATACGATTAAGACGCCGTTATCAACGGATATCGGGGTATGGTTGCCGGGCAGCGGAGAGATTGAAATTACCCTGGATAATATCACATATAGTGTGTGTCGCCGATTATTGAATGATACCCATGAATACAGCAGTGCCTATATAAATCGGGACGGCCAACATTGGGATGGGGTGCATCCAATCCGTTAACATATAATACACAATTGAATATTTACGGCTGTTTACGATCATCTGATGAGGGATATTACTTTTATAAAGACGGGTCGGCCGGGGAAGATTTTGCATGCTATTACAGCTCTGATGGAGATAAATACATAGGATGCGGCGAGGAGTGTAATGCCGCCTGCACATCGTGTAATATTGTTCATCACGATGCGTGTTTGTTCGCTAATTGCAAAATAGGTGATTCGGTGGACCCCGATGGGGATGGTCAAAATAATTGCCGATGCTATGGTATTAAAAACAACGGTGTTATCACAAATGGGCATTGTTGTTTAGAGGGGCATGTTTATGTCAACGGTGTCTGCCAAAAAATAACTTGCCCGACGGGGCAATGCCTCAGCGATACATTCTGTGTGAATATTGATTCGGCATCCGGCATGACAAAGGCTGCCAGCGGTCTTTGCGTATGTGAATTTGACGATGATTGCTATGACTCGGGAAGCAAAAAATGTCTTCTGACGGATACAACTCGTCGCAAGAATGCTTTGGGACAATGTGAGCCGGTCCAGGAAGAAGAAAGTTGATTTTTGGGGCTCTTTGCCCTTCATACAGCCGGACTGATAACGGCCGGTTTCCTTTTGTCGGAAAGGGGGTATTTCATAAATTCTCAAATCGTATGAAAAAAGACTTGCAAAATAAAATAAAATCATGTATAAATAGAGCCTGTTTGTATTGTCGGCTTTGTCCGGCAGAGTTTAATTTATTGAAAAGAGCGTTAAAATGGCAGTACCTAAAAAGAAAACATCAAAATCTAAAAAGAATATGCGCCGCTCACATTTGGCTTTGGATACAAATGCTTGTGTCGAATGCCCGAATTGTGGTGAACTGGTTCGCCCGCATCACGTGTGTGAAGCATGAGGAAAATATAATAAAAAAGAAATTATTGTAAAAAAGAAATAAAAATAAAAACCGCAGGAGGGGTCTGACCTTTGAGCGATACTTTGGTAATTTCTGTTGATGCAATGGGGGGGGATAATGCCCCCGTGGCTACTATTGAAGGTGTTGCACGGGTTGCAAAAACAGATCCTTCCATATTCTTCTTTTTGTATGGGGATGAAGCTAAACTTCTTCCTCTGACAAAGCAGTTCGGATTAGCGCCGGATCGCTTTAAAATTCATCATACCACACAGGTGGTAAAGGCTGACGATAAACCCTCTGCGGCAATTCGGAACGGTCGTGAAAGCAGTATGTGGAAAGCCATTATGTCCGTTCGTAATGGATATGCCAGTGCTGTTGTTTCCGCCGGTAATACGGGAGCCTTAATGGCGATGAGTAAAATTTGCTTGGGCACTTTGGCGGGGATTGATCGTCCGGCAATTGCGGCTGTTTTACCGACGGCGGAAGGACATGTGGTTGCTTTGGATTTAGGGGCAAATGCAGAATGTAATTCCCAAAATCTGGTGGAGTTTTCCATTATGGGGCATGTGTTATATCATGTTTTGTTTGGAACAGAAAAGCCCTCTATCGGTTTGTTAAATATCGGTTCTGAAGAAACAAAGGGTCGGGAAGAGATTCGTGAAGCGGCCGGTGTCCTGAAAGGATTCGGCGATAAAATCAATTTCTGTGGTTTTGTGGAAGGAAACGACATCTGTCTGGGCAAAACTCAGGTTGTGGTATCCGATGGTTTTTCGGGTAATGTAGCCTTAAAAACCATTGAGGGGACGGCTAAATTTGTTGCCACTATTTTAAAAGATGTCTTTAAAAAATCCGTATTGGCGAAACTTGGCTTGGTTTTTGCGGCTCCCGGTTTGTTGCGGTTAAAGAAAAAAATTGACCCGCGTCGTTATAACGGGGCCATGTTTGTCGGATTAAATGGAATTTCTGTTAAAAGCCACGGTGGGGCGGATGCTTTTTCGTTTGCCTGTGCTATTGAAAGCGCTGTTCAAATGGCCCGCAATCAGTTATGCGATAAGATTAAAAATGAACTGTCCAACCTGATGGAAGGGACAGAAGAAATCGAAAAATCAGAATAATTCTTAATCAGAGGAGGGGGACAGCATGATACGTTCTGTTATCAAGGGGTTTGGTGCTTATCTGCCCGAACGAAGACTAACCAACTTTGATTTGGAAAAGATGGTTGATACATCGGATGAATGGATTGTTGAACGGACAGGTATTAGAGAACGTCGTATCGCTGCAAATGATGAAACAACAGGCTCATTGGCGATTCGGGCGGCTCGGGAAGCCTTAGCGAATGCTTCATTGACACCGAATCAAATTGATTTGATAATTTTGGCCACCACAACCCCGGATGAGACTTTACCGGCTACGGCAACGAAAGTTCAGGCAGCTTTGGGTATGACAAGCGGTTTTGCTTTTGATATTCAGGCTGCTTGTTCCGGTTTTATGTATGCTTTGTCCGTTGCGGATAATTACATTCGGACAGGAGCGATTCGCAACGCGTTGGTAATAGGGGCTGATACTCTGTCGCGTATTGTTGATTGGACGGACAGAAATACTTGTGTATTGTTCGGTGACGGTGCCGGTGCTGTTATTTTGTCTGCTGAGGAAGGGCAGGGAACAACAACTGATTCCGGAATTTTGTCATTGATTTTGCGCTCTGATGGGGCGAATCGGAATATGCTGATTTCTTCGGGCGGGGTTTCGGCTTCACAATCCGTAGGTAAAATTTTGATGGAGGGACGTGAAGTATTTCGTTTTGCCGTTGAAAATATGTCTAAAATTGCTCATGAAATTTTGTCGAATAATGGTTTTACAATCGCGGATGTGGACTGTCTTGTCCCGCATCAGGCCAATATCAGGATTATTGATGCGACCTGTCGGAAATTGGGTATCCCGTCCGATAAAGTTATTTTAACACTGGCGGATCAGGGTAATACTTCCGGTGCATCGGTTGCCATGGCTTTGTATGACGGTATTACAAGGGGACGAATTAAGCACGGGGATTTATTACTGCTTGAAACAATGGGGGCCGGTTTGACGTGGTCTGCCGGGTTAATCCGCTATTAAATAAAAAAAGGCTTGCACTTTTGAAAAAAATATGTCTATATAGAAACATAAAAAACGAAAGGAAAGATTATGACAAAAACAATAACACGGGCTGATATCGCGGATTCATTATATAATGAATTGGGATTTTCACATGTGGAATCATTGAAATTGGTTGACAGCATTTTGCAAGTTATGGTTGATACATTAACGGCCGGTGAGGAGTTAAAGGTGTCTGGTTTTGCCTCCTTTATCCCGCATAAAAAGAAAAGCCGTGTCGGACGTAATCCGCGGACCGGTGAACAACATATGATTACACCGCGGACTGTTTTGTCATTTAAGGCTTCTCACTTATTGAAAAAAGCCCTACTGGGGAAGTAATCGATGACAAAGGCGGAGACAGCCTATCGCACAATTGCAGAGGTGTCGGACCTATTACAGGTTCAACCCTCTGTTTTGCGATTCTGGGAAACACAATTCCGCCAAATAAAGCCGTTAAAGCGAATGGGACGACGCTATTACACGGCCGAAGATGTCGTCTTATTGGCTCGAATACGGGACCTGTTGTATCAGGATGGTTTTACTATTAAAGGCGTTCAAAAGAAATTAAAAGAAAAACAGGAAACGGAAATACAGCCAGACTTATTGTCCGTGTCACCTGTTCCGAATCGGATAGCTGTTAATGAATTGGTCCAAGAACTGATAAGTATTCGTGATTCTTTAAAACCATACATTGATTAAAAAACGTTAAATGATCAATCCTCGGCCCGAGTATCAACGGGCGGATGGGTGGGACGAATGGTTCATCATAAATGTGCAAATCAAATTGTCATCTTTGCGCAGGTGAGGATCCATCAGATACGCAAAACCTATATGTCATCCCTCGCTTGACGGGGGATCCATTAGGCATGATGTCTTCTTTTCCTATGGATGCCCGATCAGGTCGGGCATGACAGAGGGGGGACGTAGCCGTCATACCACACCGTGTCATCCTGAACTCGTTTCAGGATCCATAAGTATGCAAAATCAATATCCATCGGGGTTCTTAAAGGGGACATAAAGCAACGTTTATGTCCCCCCCCTGAAATTTTGAAAAATTGGGAAAAACGAAAGGAACGGATTTGGAACAAAATCCGTTCTTACATTATGAAATCATTAACAAAAACGATAAAATAAAAAATTTTCAAAAAAATGAAAAAAAATGTTTACTTTAAACCTTGCTTTATGTCCCCTTTAACAACCCCGA
>JAFTEW010000053.1 GCA_017453485.1 Alphaproteobacteria bacterium
CCCCTCATGCATTAAAATATGTCGCGGTTTTTAAGTCACAGATACAGAACAAAACCAGCGCAGATTTTGTAGGCTGAAGCCGCCATTCAGACAAAAATAAAAACCGGAAGTATAACCTTCCGATTTTACAAATGGTGGGCGATCAGAGACTCGAACTCTGGGCCCGCTGATTAAGAGTCAGCTGCTCTACCAACTGAGCTAATCGCCCCAAGTGAGCGCCATTATACAAAAATAACTTTTAAATGTCAAGACTCATTTTCCATTTTTCCTGATTTATTTTCTACCGGCATATAATCCAGACTTACCTTATCCCTACCCGTATAAGATAATTTAAATCACTGTAAAAAATATGTTGCAAATTCTTTTTTTCTGTGTCAGTAATGAACATTATCAACAGAAAAGGAGAAACAAAAATGAGAAAATCTGTTCTTTTATTAGGGGCCTGTGTGCTGGCATACAGTGCAACCCCTTTTGCCCAGGAATCAATGGCTGATACCGTTATGCAACAGTTGTCTGCTGCCCGGCAACAGGGAATTATCCAGGCAGATGGAACTTTTAATCTTGCCGATGCCGATCACCAATTTTCCGGACAATTATTATGTGCGGATTCGGTTATTGCAAATCAAATAAAATCTTTGGAAACCGCATTAAAAACACCCGATTTCGACAATGAAACTACACTTCAAAATTTAAACGAACTATTAAAATGCGTTTCTTTATCTGGGTTAAAAACAACGGATAAAACCAGTGGTGACCAAATTCAATTCACGGGGCACTACCATTATCCTGTATTCAGCGACGGTTCAATAATCACGGCCAAGGCCCAAGATAAAAATATCCGTATCAACTTTGGTTTAACCGGCGATAACCAAGATTTCAACATGAATGTCACATCGGATAAGGGACAAACGTTGGGGGCATTGGCAGCCCAATATGATGCCAACAAATTAAGCACACCGTTTGAAATGGGATTGTTGGTCGGAATGGCCCGTTATTTTTACCCACAAGCAAACATTGAAGAAAAATTTCAGCAAAAAATGTTGGACATGGCACCGTCTTTGCGGGGAGCAGCGCATCTGTTAAAAGCAGAACTTTATCGGCCAACCGGAGAACCTGTTGTGTTGTTTAACGGTGATACGAATGACAATTATACCCTGAATGTGTTTAGTTCGACAAACAGAAACTTTGGTGCCCTCAGTTGGAATGGGCAGGTTTTCGATGTTAATTTGGATTTCCCGAAATCAGATTTGCATGTATTAACCTCTAAGGCAACGGTTCCGGCTGACTTCCAAACGAAATACGAGCAATTCTTCCAAACAATTGCCACAAGCAAAGGAAACGTTCCCGAAGAACAAATCCTGGAACATGTCGGCGATATGATGTCCGGCATTCGTGAAGAATTGGTTGTTTACGGTTTAAATAACAGTCCTCTGGCACAATTAACCGTTCAACTAAATGACCATATTAAGTTTTCCGCGGCAAAAGAACCGACACCGGCCGATGTTGTTGATCATGCAGAATTAAAAATTTTGCAAGAAAATGCTTGCCCGATTAAGACCGTTTCCTTTACCAAAGCCAAACCGAACATGATTACGGTTTGTCGGGCGGACGGTTGTGCAGATGAAACCATTGAATCCGGCAAATCCGCCGAAGAGGTCATCGGTTGCTTCGGGGAAGCCATGGTCCTGTTCCAACGCTTCGGCAACGAAATGGAAGAAGAAATCAAAACCTTTTCGGATGTCTATGTGCCAGGTATTTCCGATGGATACAATATAGCCATGAACCGGTATCAGGTCAATGAAATCATCAATCAAGCCGCTATGGTTAGTATCATCGCGATGAGCAAAGATGGCGGTATGGGCGGCGATGCCAATTTAAGCGATTTAGGTGGTCGTCAAACTCTATCAGATGAACTGAAAGATTTGCTTTTGACCGATCAATCTATCAGATCAAACAAAGAAGGTATTGTCACGATTGAATTGGCTTCTGCCGAGGCAGCAGAACTAATGCCGGATTTGAAAAAGGTGTTAGGCTATCGGGTTGTATCCGGATGCACGGCAGATACGAATATCTGTGTGGCAGATTTCAAAAGATCATCTACGGAGCCTGAAAAAAAAACTGTGCCGTAAATGCGGATTGCAATAACGGCTCCGAAATCGGGGATTATTATTGCAAAATAACACACCAAACGAAAACCGGAGAAGATTCCCCTTATTATCGGGATATCTCCGGTTTTTGCGAACCCCTTCCAAAGCGCCCTCTTCCCAAAAAAATCGGTCATAAGGACACCTATGTCTTTGGCAAAATGAACTGGTGGAGTGCTAAAAATCTTTGCTCGGCGCACGGATTAAATTTATTTACGGTAGAAGATATTGATTGCTATTTTGATAACAATCAAAAAGTGACTACCGGTTCCGGCAAGACCGTTTATTGTTGCCGTAAAAATGAATCCTGCCTCAAAGAGGATTGGAAAAATATGGATAAAATGCATCTGTTCAGTCAAGAAATCATTGATATTTGCCAAAGTTATCCCGATCCGTTTTATCCGTGGTTAGCATCACAACACAACGGCGCAGATAATCAGACGCGTTCTGCCTATGGTATTAACTGCCCCAAAGGCTATGTCGGCAGTATCGATCGGGCAAAAACAAATGTTCATGTGTTATGCCATTAATCAAAAACAATTATAATTAAAAGGAGATTATTATGAAACTAAAACATATTTTTACCGGTATTATCCTGTCATTTTTAACGGCTGTATCCACAAAAACCGTAATGGCAAATGAGAAAACCTGGGATAAAGTCTTTCCCAAAAGTGATTTGGTTAATGTTCAAAAAGTCACTTTTAAAAACCGCTTTGGCATTGATTTGGTCGGTGATTTATACATGCCGAAAAACGGAGTCCATCCGGGCATGGCGGCCATTGCCGTGACTGGTCCGTTCGGCGCCGTCAAAGAACAAGCATCCGGTTTATATGCTTTAAATTTGGCCGAGCGCGGTTTTATAACCTTGGCTTTCGATCCGTCTTTTACCGGTGAAAGCGGCGGAAACGTGCGCAATGTGGCTTCACCGGATATTAATACCGATGATATCAGTGCCGCCGTTGATTATTTAATAACCCGCCCGGAGGTAGATGAGAATAAAATCGGCGTTATCGGTATTTGCGGATTTGGGGGATTTGCCTTAAATGCGGCCGCCCAAGATACCCGTATCAAAGCCACCGTCACCAGCACCATGTATGACATGACCCGTGTCAGTGCCAAAGGATATAATGATTCGATGTCAGAAGAAGATTTATATCAATTACGGAAAACTTTAAATCAACAACGAACCGCCGATACCAAAGCAAGGAAAAATGCACCGGCAGAGGGATTACCGGCGACCTTAACAGGTGATGAGCCGCAATTCGTTCAGGATTATTACGAGTATTATAAAACACCAATCGGATTTCATGAACGCTCTATCAACTCAAACGGTGCTTGGAACAAAACATCAGCTTTATCTTTGATAACACAGCCGATTTTATCCTATGCTCATACAATTAAATCCCCAGTATTGATGATCCATGGAGAAAAAGCCCACAGCCGTTATTTTTCGGAAGATGCCTTCAAAAAGCTGACCGGTGATAATAAGGAATTAATGATTATTCCCGGTGCCAATCATGTGGATTTATATTATAAAACCGATGTTATTCCTTTCAACAGAATCGCTGATTTCTTTAAAGAAAACCTAAACGATTACCAATATGATTTCGGTATTTCGCCAAATAAATGATGATATCGGAAAAAAGGTCGCCCGATTTGGACGACCTTTAATTTATTTCTTTTTCTTATCTGTTTTCGTCTTTTCTGACTTGGCTTTTTCCGGTTTTACCGCTTTCTTCTCAGGTTTAGGAGCCTGAACCTGTTGCTGTGTTTTTTTGACCAATGGTTGAGATGTCAACACTTTAACCTCAGCCAAATAACGTTGTTGAATGGCTTCATTCATACATTTCATAATTTTGGGTGAAGTCATTAAATACATTTGACGTAGTGTCGGATTTTGAAGTATATCCAGCCCTTTACCCTGCATAAATTGCAAAAAAAGTGTTTCTTCATTTGACAATTCATTAACGTAGGCTTGACGCATACAATCATAATTACCGGGGAAATTATCCCGCGGTGCCATATTATCTAATAATTTCTGCCGGGCCATATCCCCCAAAGCCGCCTTCATTTTCAGGCTGACATCAGATAATTCTTCCGCAGAAACATATTCCAAAACACCTTTATCCAAATTTGCCTGTCCTGTCTTTTCCAGATATTTAGAAATAGCGATAAAGGCTTTCTTTTCAGATTTCGTTAATCGCTTTTGCGCATAAGGACAAGATTCTTCGGTGCAATACCGATTAAATTGTGTATCGGTGCAATAATACCACGATAACCCCAAACCGGCGACAGCCAATAAACCGACCAAACCGAAAATATAAACTTTTTTATACTTTTTCAAATAAACTTTCATTTTTAATCCTCTCTTTTAAATCAATCTGATTGGATGAATAGCACTTTTTTTCACATAATGCAACAAAAAAATCCCCGTCCGAGCAGACGGGGAAATTTCTTTGTGTTCGGATTACCAACCGAAGGTCACACCGGCACGAACAACCGTGCTCTTGTCACCGCCGTAGGACAAGCCCATATTGGCCAACACATTATCATTGAAGTAATGGAAGGCACCGATGGCCATACCCTGGTGATCACGATAGGCACCTGCACCGACCGAGATTTGCGTATCTCCGGCCGCCCGAGCATTCGGAACCAAGGCAGACAAAGCAGCCATTGAGGCAAAGCCCCCGCGCATTTCTTTTTCTACCCGGCGAACCCGTTGTTCGGTCAAGGCCAAGTTTGTATCCAAACTCATCATTGCATCGGCAACCGTAGCAGACGGGCCTATATATTTGGAATTGGCCAGTTGTGTCCGATCACCGATCGCGTTATCCAAAGCGACCAAGTGTTGTTCAACCGTCGTTCCATCGGCCAGGTTCGATTTATCCTTCAATGTTGAATTGCCGTTCTTTAAGCCGTGAATTTGACCCAAAGTCGCATCAACGTTATTGATGGCTTCAACAACCGTGGTTGCGGGTGTGCCCGTTCCGTTCGTGATGGCGTTACCCGTTGATCCTGTTCCGGCCGACAACGTGGTAATATCCCCGATGGTGGCATTCACGGCATCAATGTTGGCATTGACGGAATTATCCGTTGCAACACCGTTATACAATTTGGTCACATTACCGCCGATAGCCGTATCCAAAGCGGCCAGGTTTTGATTGACCGTATTACCGGCAGCAATCGCACCTGTTCCACGTGTTTGAACGGAAGTAATCGGTCCGCCGATATTGCCATCCAACTGCTCAATCGCTGCTTTCAAGGATATCTTCTCATTCAAGCCATCGTAATCCACGGCCGTAGCCTTAGTATATGTTGTTGCGACAGAACCGTCGTCATCATATGAAACACCGGTTGCAGCCTGTGCATTTTCGGCATACTTTTTCAAGGCATCCGTCAATGAAGTTGCACCTGTTTCAAAACCGTTAGCCGTTGTTGTATTCAACAAAGCCTCATTGTCATAAGAAACGGTTCTCTCCGTGTCAGCAATCTTGTAGATGCCGCCCAAGACGTTTTTAGCATCTGTATTGATTGCTTCACGAGTTGCGGCAACAGATGCGGCACTGACCAATTTTTGATCATTCCCTGTGGCATTCAAGGCGGCAACTTCGTTTTGTTTGACCGAGGTCATTACTTTTTCGTCTGTGCCGGTTCCAAATTTTACACCACCTTTGGCATCCAACTCTTTGTTCGCTGTCACAAGAGAATCTGTCACATCCAAAGAGTAAACACCGTTAGTATCTTTACCAAACTTGGATTCACCGTCAGCCGTCACTGTGCTTGTTGTCGTCACGGCACCATCAGCAGTGACTTGGAATTGATCGGAAGATCCAACTTTCAATGCACCTGCAATGTCTGCATTACCCGCGGCTGTCACATCTCCTGTGGCAGTGACCGTGAACTTATCCGTTGCCACCGTCAAACCTTTGTCAATGTTCAAACCGTTTGCACCGGATGTCAATGTTGTCACATCGTTTCCAGTTCCAACCTGAACACTGCTTGTTCCGGCCAATACCGCCGCCGTCACCGTTCCGGTTCCAGCATTGATTGAAGCATTACCCGTTGAAATCGCTCCATCCGTGTCAATCGACAATGTCGCTGTCTTTTCATCGCTAGCGTCACCGTTCGTCAAGGTTAAACCTTTAACATTTGTCAAAGCATTCTTACCCATATCCAGCGTATTTGACGTTCCGGTAATAGCATTAGCGGCACCAATGCTCAACGTCCCGGCAATTGTCGTATTACCGCCAACTTTCATACCGGTACCGACATTCAATAACGATCCGGAAGCACCATCTGTGATAGCACTCAACACTGTTTCATGTCCTGCTGAATCCTTGAGTGTCAATGAATTATCCGACAAAGCCGTGCCGTTTTCGCCGGCCTTTACCGTTGTAGCGGCAACCGTTGTCGCATTAACATTGGTTGTTGTTAATGTATCTTTGGTCAATGTGCTACTTGTCCCGGAACCGTCAGTGACAATCAACGAATTATCAGCCAAGGACGAATGACCGGCATTTACCGTAGAGAACGTTCCGACACCGGTATTTGTGATACCATAGCCGTTTCCGCCATCAATCGTCAATGAATCAACCGTTGTATTGGCAAAGTTGGCATCAATCGCTCCACTCGTGAATTTAGCATTGACTTCTGTCACAATAGTTGCCAGGTCAGCCCCCGTTGCACCGATTGCTGATTTTGCCGTTTGAACATTACCCAATGCATTGTCCAAACTGTCGATCGCAGATGTAATCGAAGCCGTGGAAGTAATATTTTTCAATGCTGTGAATTCCGTATGTTTAAATGTACCGGTTGTAGCATCATACGTTCCACCGATTTCAGTTGCCAATGAAGCCAACTGAGTATCTTGGAAAGTATTCTTGGCTGTTGCCGCATCCAGATCAGTATCAACACTGGACAAAATAGCCGCAACGCTATCCCCACGACCGATATTGCTACTGCCGGTTGAGAATAGACTGCTGACATCACCAATGGCTGTATTGCTGGCCTCCAAAGCCTTATCCAAAGCCTTTATATTGTCATTAACCGTGTTCGTAGCGGACTTCTTAATATACTTTCCATCTTCGGTAATTTGTGCACCGATAGCCTTATCCAAGGCAGAGATGTTTTCGTTAATCGTCTTGTCTGCAGCAGCGTAATTCGTACTTGTCACCGCAGAACCGATAGCCGCTTCAACCTTGTCAACGCGCCCTTCCACTTCATCAATGGCACCTTGGATGGTTGTCGCCGTCAATCCGGAAGTCGTATTGCTATACTTCCCAGCGGCAGCATTGTCGGCAATTAAAGTTGTCACATCAGATTCTGTTTGATAACCTTGATCAAACAACAAATCAGATGTCACATAACCCGTATTTCCATCGGCAACAGCTGCGGCCGTATCAACCGTCAACTTACCATCTGTTGAAACCGTTAAGCCGGTTCCGGCGGCGGCGGCGATAGTGCTCTTAACATTGTTTTTCATAGCGTCTGTATATGTTGTGCCGTTTGTGATATTCGTAATATCGGTTTTCGCCGTTGCAATATCAGTTTCCACCGTTTGCAGCGTTTTTCCGATTGTACCGGCGGCATATGCTGCGGTCGCATCATACGTTCCTGTTGCGGCCGTATCCTTAGTCAACATATTTGTTTCCAAATTGCCGATTCTGGTCCGATCAGCCTTAACGGCTTGGGCTATCCCGTTGATATTTTCAACAACGGATAAATCTGCACTCGTGACACCTATTTCGGTGGCAATTGTCTTGGTTCCGTTGGCATTGACCAAGTTACCCAAGGTATTAGCCGTAGCGACCAAATTTGCGCCGTTACCGGTATTCAGTGTTGTGCTAGATGCCGTCAAAGCCCCCGTCGCAGCGTCAACAGTGCTACCGTCAATGATTCCGGCCAAAGTGTTCGCCGTAGCATTTTCATTAACGTTCGTGGCATTCAAATCAGCCAAAGCCTGTGTCACAGTATATGACGAACCAATGGTTTTATCCACCAATGTTCCGGCTGTGCCGACGATGTCGGGGCTTGCCGATCCGATCTTACCGGCGCCGATAATGTCATTGGTTGCCTTTAACGTGCTATCCAAGGCCTTATCCGCAGCGGTTAAGGTTGTCTCATTGGCTAAATAATATGTCCCTGTATAGGCTGTTTTCACAGCATCAGGATTTGCAGAAGTAATACCGAGCGTCTTATCTACCCAGGTTTGTTTTTCATTAAACAAAGCTGTGACACCGGCCACAACCGCTTTTTCCGTGACCAAGTTGCTGTCCGAAGCACCTGCAAGAGCAGTTTCCACGTCAGATGATCCCGCAATAGCAGCCGCCAGTTCAGAGGATGTCTTAATACCCGTCACGGTATCACCGCCCAACTTAAATCCGTCCGTTCCAAACGTGGTCAGGCCCGTTAATCCGATTGTTTTAGCCGTATTATCCAAAGCAATCTGAGCATTTGCCGTTCCGATTGTTGTTGTTGCGGCTCTATCGCCCAGGACAACCGCTCCGGCCGGGGTTGTTGTATCCCCTGTGCCCAAGATTCTCTTGTCCAGCGTGCTTGTGTTGATCAATTTATCACTGAACACCAAATTGCCTGAGCTGTCAGCCACCACGCTGGTATAATAATTATTGCCCTCAACTGCCACATTAGCATCAAATGTGCCAGAGCCGGCCGATAATGTGACGGAATCACCCGTATCACCATAGGCAGCCGACAACAGATTTACACCCTTAATCGTCCCGCCTGTAATGGCATCAACCGTACCATCTGTAAGGCTACCATCAACATAGGCATCGCCCGTAATTGAGCCCAAACCAGTTGTTTCAAGAAGGCCATTGCGTGTATCCAAAGAGCCGCCATTGATTGTGCCAGAGAATTTTGCACCATTTGCAACTTTAATAACGTTTGTATTAGCAATGGCTGCGGAAGTACCAAACTGCGTTGTCCCGGATACTAAATCAATTGTACCTGTACCTGTAATTTGGGCACCATCTTCAAATTTAACACCGTTCAGCAAGTTAACCATTCCTGTATTATTCAATGTAGCAGTTGACTTGAACGTATCTTGATCAAACGAAGCATATCCGGAGTTATCAACCAAAGCGGCATATGTTGTCGGGTCGGAAATCAAGGTTCCGGCATTGAACACATTAACACCGATATCGGCATTTTTAATATTCAAAGTACCGCCGATAGCATTTTTCAGAGCACCTGTTCCCGTGACGCTCGCCCGATTTTCTGTTGTTCCGGTAATTGCCAATTCTTGACCATCTTCAACCTCAACATTTTGATTGATGACGTTAGTACCTTCCATTTCGGAATCACCGACGATCTTCATCGAACCACTACCCAAGATGGTTGTGCCCGTCAAGTCGGCTTTATCTAAACGCAATTCACCGTTATTGGTGACTTCTTGGTTTTTCAAAGCATTGGCGATTTGGACGTAACCAGCACCGGTAATAGTCGTTTTACCTTTATTGTTGGCGTCACCATCAATACCACCAGCTAAGGAGATTGCCCGGCCCGATGCGGCATTTAAGGCCAGCGTCCCGGCATTATAGATATCGTTAGCCTGGCCATTCGCCGTATTACCCGAAAACGCAACATCTTTTGTATTTGCCGCGATAGTTAATGCCCCTGTATTATAGATAGCACCACCAGCGGTTGTTGCATTGTTATCTGTAAAGGTTGCATCGGTAATTGTCATTACACCACCGGCATTGCCCGCTTTATCAACGGTACCATCGTTATAAATCGCACCGCCGTTCGCACCGGCTTTGTTTGAACTGAACTCGCCGGTCACGGTCACACCGTTACCTTTGCCCAAGCCATTATCGGCATAAAAAGAATTATAGATAGCCCCACCGTTTTTCAAGGCTTCATTGCCCGTAAACGTTGCCGCAATATCCAATTTTGCTGCCGAGTTATTTGCATTAGCCGCCAAACGTGTCCCGACGGCACCACCATTTGTGCCAGACTTATTACTATCAAAAGTCGTTCCCGAAATTGTCCCAACACTTGTCGATGAAACAGCACCCAAAGCAATAGCACCGCCGCCAACTGGTATATCATCATCTGTCACGGCAACCGTATAGGCCCCAGTTTCATCAGCCTTATAATCCGCAGTATTGCCGATAAATTTACTGTCTTTTACAACCAATCCGGAGAAATTAGCAATAGCACCGCCATCATAAATAGCATGGTTGCCAGTAAATGTTGCATCTGTTACAGACAATTTTTGAGTATTACCTGTGGTCGTCGCAATAGCACCGCCCGAAGATTGCGCGAGATTTTCTTCAAAAATCGTATTTGCTACTGTGGTATTTCCTTCATTATAGATGGTTCCACCCCAATTACCTGTATTTTTCTGAAACTTTCCTCCTTTTACGTCTAACGTTCCCCAGGTATCAATAACACCATAAGCACCGGCATTACCAGCCTCCGCTGTGCCGAGGTTCACACCATCAAGCGTTAATTTACCGGCATTTTCAATATTTGCCCAACCGTTATCTGCCTTTTCTGTCACTCCGGAAAAGGTTTCACCAGATATCGTTATATCATCACTGCTCCCAACGTTCAAAGGCAAAGTCGTCTCCGCCTTTACGCCCGTCGCGACCATGGCGGTTGACAGTAACCCCGCAATCAACACACCACGATAGAGCCGTGTCAATTCGCGTAAAGCCGTTTTTGATAATTTTAAATTCATATATTTCTCCTTTCTGTTATAAAATGATGGGGCCATTTAAGCATAATGTAAATATCCTGTCAAGCGTTTTTTATAAAATTTATAAAAGCGCATGAAAAAAAGTTAAGTTATTGAAAAAATAATTATTTTTTATATTTTCAAAACCACACCATCCTAAAAAACGCACTTTTTTTTGAAAAATAATACATCCTTTTTTCCATTGATACCCGTCCCAGACAGGATAACCGTTGTTAACGATTAACGATAAGTATGCCGGAACAGATGTAATTTCCTTGACATCAATCGGGATTTTATGTAAATTACTCTATCATCTTTCAAGATATTATAAGGAGAATAATTTATGACCGTTTATGACTATACCGTTCCAAAAACAGACGGAACAATGCTGTCCCTGGTGGATTTAAAGGGCAAAGTAATTTTAATTGTCAATACCGCAACCGGATGCGGCTTTACTCCGCAATATGAAGCCTTGGAAAAACTCTATGAAACATATCATGACCGGGGATTGGAAATTATAGATATCCCTTGCAATCAATTCGGCAACCAAACACCGGGTACAGATGATGAAGTCAGACAATTTTGCCAATTACGTTATAAAACACAATTTTCACAAATGAAAAAATCCGATGTAAACGGAGAAAATGAACTGCCCCTTTATACCTATTTAAAAGCGCAAAAGGGCTTTGCCGGTTTCGGAAAGCATAAATTGGCTGCCTTATTGGAAAAAATGTTGGCCAAGGCTGATTCGGATTGGGACAAAAAAGCCGATATTAAATGGAACTTCACTAAATTCTTGGCGGACAAAACCGGCCATGTCGTTGAACGCTTTGAGCCGACCGCCGATATGGAGCAAGTGGAATCGGCCATTGTTGCCTTGTTAAAATAATGCTCCTTGTCCCGGACGGCCAAAATACAGGCAAATGCCCGGCAATTGCAAAATATCCTTACGATTCGCAAGCCGGGCAATAAATCTTATTCTTTGATAATGCTTAAATCGTCGTCCTTGTCCCCGACATAGGTCACAACAATTTCGGCATCCCCCGATCCCGTGCTTTCGCCATAGTGCCAAACATCAACCAACTCCACAATCGGGTCGCCGGGCTTTAAAACCAACACATCCCCCTTTTCGGAATGCACCGTCAATTCGCCTTTGGTCAGGTATCCGATATTTAAGACAGGGTGTTTGTGCATCGCCAATTTTTCGCCGGCCGGAATGGTAATCCGGAGCATCGTCACCTTTGGACTATCAATATGAAGCGGCTTAATCGCCTGCCCGTCCCAATGAGAATCCGTTTGAATAACCGTTTCGGAAGTGGCTGCATAACCGTTCGCCGAAACCAAAACAAAAGCCGACAATAATAAATAACGAATATATTTTTTCATAATTTGATCCTTTCAAAAAAGCATATCCGTTTTATCAATCGTTCATAAAAAAGTCAAACAAAAAATATTTTTATAATCATAAACTGTTGCTTTTGAGAACATAATTGACTATGATTCAAAAAATCAAAAAAAGGAAAAATAAATGACCATATTAAAAAACTCGGTTTTAGGGATTCAGTTTGAAAATCCGTTCTTGTTGGCTTCTGCACCACCGACAGCAAACATCAAAAGTATTGACCTGGCCTTTGAAAAGGGTTGGGGCGGCGCGGTCTTAAAAACAATTACCCCGGATAATTTAGAGATGATTGAGGCCAGTCCCACCTATGCAACTTTTAAGGACGGGCATAAAATTTACGGCTTTGAAAATATAGAACTGCTCAGCCATTTAACCGTCAAAGAGTGGTTGGCCGGCATTCGTTTTTTAAAAAAGAAACATCCTACAAAAATAATTATCGCCAGCATTATGGCTCCGGTCCAAAAAGAAAAATGGCAAAAATTAGTGAAAACATTTAATCAATCACCCTGTGATGCATTTGAACTTAATTTTTCCTGCCCACACGGTATGCCCGAAAAAGGCATCGGAATGGCCATCGGAACAGACGCTGAAATTTCCGCCCAAATCACACGATGGGTGACGGAAGTGGCGAAAAAACCCGTATTTGTGAAACTATCCCCCAATGTGACAAATATCGTAGAAATTGCCAAAGCGGTTGAAAAAGCAGGGGCTGATGGAATTGCGGCCATCAATACGGTTCAATCAATGATGGGGGTGGATTTGGATACTTTTGTGCCCTACCCGTCTGTTAACGGAAAATCCACCTTTGGCGGCTATTCGGGACGGGCCATTAAGCCGATAGGTCTAAGGTGTGTGGCACAAATTCGTCAGGCGAGCAAGTTGCCAATCTTGGGGTCGGGCGGGATCTCTACCTGGCAAGACGCCGCCGAATATATTGCCCTCGGGGCAGATGTGGTTCAAATTTGCACAGAAGTGATGATAAACGGCTATGGCATTATTGATTCTTTAAAAACAGGGCTGGCGGATTACCTGAAAGCCAAAAAATTAAACGGACCAAAAGCCCTGAAAAACAAAGCAATCCCTCAATTATCATCTCATGAAAAATTATCCAAAAAGAAAAAAGTTCATCCCACCGTGGACAAGGCTCTGTGTTGTCAATGTGGCAAATGTGTGAAAATCTGTCAAGAATCCAAACAGGGGTGTCTGACCCTGGTAAAAGGCCGAATCAAGTTAAATAAAAAATGCTGTGTCGGTTGTTCATTGTGTTCCATCGTTTGCCCGCAAAAAGCCATCCGGATGAAATAGACTTCATCATTTTTCACTTTCATGAAAGTAATATGACGGTTTTGTGATATTTTGCCTTGAATGGAGTGCTTTCTCTTGAAAATCAGACCGATTTCGGATAGTGTCGGCCCAACAGAAAAGGAAGCAAAAAAATGTGTAAATACACCCAAACTTATACAATTACAAATGATTGTATGGATATCAATTACAGATTAAAACCCATTGCCATCCTGATGTATTTTCAGGATTGTTTTGCCAGATACCTGACATCAAAACGGATTGGGGCTTTTGATATTCTAAAAGACGATCTATATTGGATGATTTCTGATATCAACGTTGAAATTTTAACAGAACTCCCCTTTTGGTCCGAGGAAATAGAGATAAACCTTTGGGTATCGGAAATAACAAAATTAAAAATTTATACAGACTTTGAATTAAAGTATAAAAATAAACCATTTGCCAAAGGAAATTGTTGTTGGCTTTTGCTAAACGGCAGAATAAAACGACCGAACCCGACCGATACAATGGCGGATAAAATGCCACTGTGCCCGGAATTTGCCATCGGAGAACACAAAAAATTCACTTTGGGAAAAATAACGGATGTTGTGACCTCAGTATCCCATCAAACAAACCTCAGCGATATTGATTTTAATAATCATGTCAATAACAAAAGTTATGTCAACCTGGCGGAAATGACAATTCCGAATGATTTTAGGACCAATCATGTGTTAAAAAGCATCTCAATCAAATACTGTAAAGAATCTTATTTGGGGGATGAATTGGCGTGCACGACATACCGAACCGACGTAAAGAATGCCTATGTCAATAAAATAGAAAAAGACGGCATAACCGTTTGCGAAATCAACACAACATGGAAAGAGGTTGCTTCACAGAGCAGCATTAACAACTTTCCCTTAAAAATAAGAAGTGATTTTGCGGCATAAATTAATATTTTAATTTTCAGATTAAAATATTTTACGCCATATCTTTATTCGTGATAATTGCCTTTCTATATAGTTTATCAGGGGGACATAAATTAAGGATAAAATTTTATCCAATAAAATACAAAACACAAAAACACCAACGGAAGCGGTAAACGCCCACACGATAAAAAAGTGCGAATCCATCTTTGTATCCATTCCTAACAATACATGCCAAAGACATGGCCGAATTAAATTATTATCATGTAATAAATAAACTCCAAACATAGATGAAGCACACCGATTAACAGCGGGATTTCTCATCTTTAAATCTTTAAACAGGTAAAATATCCATAAAGAGATAATTAATGTATAAGGACTATTTAGATCTACATACGAAAAAAAACGGTTCAAACGGATATGCTCTCCTGCAAGAAAAAAAGTGGTCGTTGACAGAACGACAGTATATCCAAAAATACCACAAGAAAGAAAACCTAAATATTTTCTCAAAAATGTAAGGTATCCTAATTTTATAGAAGCCCCTAACAAGTATAAATACATAAACCAAACAAGATTGGAATACCCGGTTCCGTTAAATCCAAAATATGGAAGAATTACCCAAAATACAGCACCTAAAATTAAATATATCCTCATAATTCTTTCGGAAGAATTATTTAAGATTTTATTTAATAGCGGTGAAAATGCATATAAAATTAAATATGTAGTAATAAACCAGTATGAATTATAAATAAATGGAAACAGAGATGCCTTTACAGAAGCTAGGGGTAGTTTTACCGGAAAGATGAAGGAACATATAACCAATATCGAAACAGAAAAAAATAAAGTCTTAATATAAATATCAAACCATTTTTTTAATCTAAAATCGTAAAAAAAATATCCGCTTAAAAGGACAAATAAGGTCACACCTATTTTTCCAACAGAAGATAAAATAAAGCACATGCTATTGTTTATATGGGCTAATGCGGAAGAATTATCAAACCAATACGGAAATACACCATGTATTATGCAGTGGTGCAAAACAATCAAAAACATGGCCAATATTCTTAATAATTCAAAATTAGATAATCTTTCATTATTCAAACATCCTACGTTCATCTTTTCTCCCACCGATCAATCTAGCATATAATAATA
>JAFTEW010000054.1 GCA_017453485.1 Alphaproteobacteria bacterium
ACCTTTATATTTAATCTGTCCGAAAGCATTACAATGCGGACATAAAATATCCCATTCTGTCATTTGATGACCGCAACCGGCACATCCCCAACCGGTATCTTGTGGGGCAACAGTGGCTTTTTCCTCCCATTCACGTGCCCCTTCGGCGTGATGCCATCCTTTACGTTCAATATCGGCCATCAGGTGTGCTACCGTTGCCGTCAAGGGATAAGCTGCCAGGTAAGCTGTCAACTGGTCTTTAGCGATACCCCACATTTCATTGTCTGCCGCCGTTTGAGCCAGCGCCAATAAGGACAGCCGATGACTGGGATTAGCATGCGCTAATTCTTCAACCGCTTTCATTTGTTTAGCCGGCGTTTCATCGGCAATCATTTTCCGGAACAATAAATAGGCATCCCGGCACGGTTCTTTTGCCCACAGTTTAATTAAAATATCCCGTGCTTTTTTAGGGACAGATGTCGCATAAGCAACCGCAACAGCCGGATGGGTTGACCATAATTTATAGGCCTCCTCACAACGCCCTAGTTTTAATAAAATAAGCGCCCGGCGCTGCGTATAAGTTTCCTTATCAACCAGATTATTTTTCTTTAAAATGTCCAGCGTTTTTAAGGCCTCTGCCCAATCGTTTTGCAATGTTTGAACTGTCCACAGAGCTTCTACAATCCATACTTCATTCGGGTGTTTTTGTTCTGCTTTGTGTAAAAGGCGTTCTACCTCGGCCAAATCACCATTTTGTTGTGCATAAGAGAGCAGCCCCCTGATTCCGGCCAATTCTGTTTTTTCCCGATGAAGCAATTGTTCATAGGCATGTGCAGAAGGTTTAAACAAAGCCTCAATCAGATAATTTTCATCCGATTTCTTATCAAAGAATGTATTTTTTTGTTTTAACAATTGGGTCATCGCCGTGCTATCGCGATCTAACGCCGTTTTCAAGGCTAACAACAAATAGGCTTCCTTTTGCGTCTGTTTACGACGGGCATACCAATCCCGACAACCGTGGAACCAGTAAAATGGTTTCTTTAACAGATGTAAGACGTAAAATAGAGCCGCAATAGCCACCGCAATAACCAGCAAAGACGTTGTCACTTCAAAGCCGAAAGCCGTAATTGTAATCATCCATGTATCATGGACAATCAAAAAGCCGACAATAAAAACACTTGCTAAAACGAATAGAAACTTTAACATACGTTATTCCTCCCTTTCAAAAGACAATACCAATTCCTCGGCAGCCTGTTGTGCCGATATATAGGCATCAGCCAATCGAATAAATTCGGTAAAATCAGCCTGAATTTCGGGCGGTAATTTTCGAATGTATGACAATGTTTGCGAAACGTCATGCAGAATTAAAGCGTTCTGTGCCAATGATATTATATCTTTGGCCCGTTGCTTCACCGGATGAATACGTCGAATATCAACCAACGCCGTTCCTACCGCTTTCAGGTAAGCCAACCATGCAGGGTTATTCAAGCGATAATAAGTAAACAAAGCCTGTTTTTTATCCGATTTAAACTCTTTTTCCATTTCTTGAAACGGGTGATGCATCATACAAACCGGCATCAATCTGTCAATAAGGTAATCTCTGTGATTCGAAGATGGAACCTGTGATTTAACTATTTTTTGTAAATTATCCGAACATTCCTTACCTGCTGCCAAATGATCCCGTAAGCGCAAAGCATCAGCCAGCGATAACATCGGCAACTGATATTCCACAGAAGGTGATTGAACGACCGGTTCAGGTGCCTTGATCGTTGAGGACAAATCCGGCACGGATGTTTCAACCGCATCAACCGTTAAAACTTTTTCTACCATGGGTTCTTCCGCTTCTTGTTGCGAAGCCGTGAAAACCGGTGACACTTTTTCTTGTTCCGTATTCGAAACACTAACCGTTGTCACCGGATTTTTTTTCTTTATCGGCGGCACCGGCTGAATTTTATCAATCGGTGTATGCAGTTGATAAATCAGCATTCCGACAAACACGCATAGAAACGCCAACAATACAACCATAACGGAGCGAAAAAAACGACGCACGGAAATAATGGCAGGTGTTTTTAATTCTTGAACCGGAACGGATTCTTCGGATACTTTTTCGGACATTACAAACCTCCTATCAGAATGGCTTGTTTTGATTAAAACCCAAAAAAAAGCAAAAAGCAACTTTTTTATTCAAAATCATAAAAAAGGATTGCTATTCCTAAACGGATATGATAAACGAAAGATAAGTTTTGTATCATGGAGGCTTTCATGCGCACGTTGTCCGTTTGTCGATATATTACCATTTTATCCGTCATGATCGGGCTTTGCCCCATATCTGTATCGGCGGCCAACTACCCGATGAGCCGCATTTACCAGGTAGCCCAAAAAGGCAATGCTAAGGCTCTACGGGCCTTACGGCTGTTGAATCAGGATCAATTAAATATCACGGATGCCAACGGCAATACGGCCTTATGTCAAGCCATCTTGAAAAACGATTATCCGGCCTTTAATGTTTTAAAACAGGCCGGGGCAAACACAAAAGCCAAATGTGTTCAGCAAATACCACCGCAACAGATTCAGACTTTCACCACTAACTATGCTGATTGGGCCCGTGCTATGGGTGGCGTTGCCGGCACAACGGGACTATCCACACCGGCTCTAGTCGGGATCGGTGTCGGTGCAGCCGCCCTAATCGGCGGTGGTATTGCCATTGCTGCCAGCAGTGGTGGTGGCGGTCATCACAGTCATACTTCCGGCGGTTCGTCCGACGGGGGAAGCTCCGGTGGAAACCGGTATATTACCCCGGATGCAACGGAACAGGCTGCCGGCAATTTTATCAATCAAATTAAGGCCAATAAAGCCCATGAAAAAGGCTATACTGGTTATCGGGTCAATGACGACGGTTCAACGGGATCCAAAGTTAAAGTCGGTATTTTGGATAACGGAACCGATATCAATCACCCCGATTTGGCGGCAAATATCGTCAAAAATGCGGCCGGACAAAAATACGGTTATAACTTTGACTACGGCCCCTGTCGGAACGGAGATACGACCCATTGTTATGGTTTTAAAGCTCAACCCGGTATGTATTTTTCGGATGGGACGGCGGCCGGCGACATCGTTTTCTATAAAACGGGGGCTAACGACTATGAAACGGTTCATCGGGGTAGTGCAACGGATGGTTATGCCAGTCAGGCCACCATCGATTCCATCTTTTCCGGCTATGCCGCTAATTATGATTGGGATACCCGGAAAAATGATCCGACCTCTCATTTGATTTCAGTTACGGATACGGCTGTCAGCGGTACAACCAACGTTTCATCGGCCGACCATGGCACCCATGTTGCCGGTATTGTTGCGGCAACCCAAAACAACAACGGTATGTATGGGGTGGCACCGAATGCCCAAATTGTCGCCGGTATCTATGACCCCAGCGGTTTAGGATACGGATTAAAGACGGCAATGGAGACATATGCCAGCGAAGGGGTCCGGGTTGTGAATATGAGTTTTGGGCAAAAAACAACATCTTCCTCGGGGACGGTCAATACGTCCGTCGGGAAATCGGCATCTGAAATTTTACAACCCAAAGCCATTGAAGCCTATCAGGTTGCAGCCCGAAATAACATCGTGACGGTTAAGGCTGCCGGGAATGAGGGTAATAATTATGCAGCCAGTATTGATAACGGTATTCCGTTGACGGAAGAGTTTAAAAAAGGCAGTGCCTATGACTTGACAAACCTGTTTATTACCGTTGTATCGGCCACCAAAGGTTATACGCTTTCTTCCTATTCGCAAACCTGCGGTGCGGCCCAAGGATATTGTTTAACCGCCCCCGGCGGAGATGCTGCTTATAAAAGAAGCGAAGCTTATGCCTATGCGCAGGGAAAAGTGCAAAGCGGTGAATGGACCAGGGAGCAAGGGAATAAATACCTTGTCCAATATCAACTGGGTAATATGATTTATTCAACGGCCCAGGCCGACGCTAAACACGTGAAAGATTCCTCAGGCGCAGCCTACGGTTATATGAATGGCACATCGCAGGCTGCTCCGGTTGTCACAGGATCGGTTGCTTTGCTGATGGGGGCTTTTCCGCATTTGACCAGCCAGCAGGTTGTTGAAATCCTTTTCCGAACAGCCAATAAAAATCTGGTCGGATGGACAGATGACGGCACTTGGACTTACACAGATTCGGCAGGAACGGCTCACACTTTACGCACCAGTTCCATTTTCGGACACGGAATGGTAGATTTGGATAAGGCAACACAGCCCTTGGGAACTTTGACCGTTCCGACAGGCAACACAACAACCGGTCCGTCATTGACCTTTGAAGATTCAAACCTGACTATCCCACGGGCTATTTTCCGCGGTTCAAGTTCACCGATTGTCGGCGGAATTGTTGTTTTAGATGACTATCAACGCGGTTTTACTGTTCCGGCTACAACTATGATTAAACGGGTCCATCATAATTCCGAAACGTTTAAGCGGTCTTTCCGCTCATTTATGGCCCGTCCGCACAAAACAGTCGGATCGGATGATAAGTTGAGCTTTTCATTTTCGGATCGTTCCGTAACGGAAGATAGCCTGATGGGTATGGGATCCGTTGATATGCGCTTAAAACTATCTGACAGACAATCCGTTGTTTTCCAGTATCGGTCCGATGTTTTGGGGGAGCACAATCATTTTGAACAGTCTTTGGCCAATCCGTTTTTGGATATGCGGGAAAGCTACGGGTTAACACATACCTTTCAAATGAATAAAATTTTAGCCTTTTCATTTGGGGCACAAATGGGTAAAAACGGATTTTTGGAAGGGGATGAAGACCGGGATGAAGATTTTAACCGTTCGGTGCAATCCTTCACATCGGAAGTAGCCTGGCGTCCAACAAAAAAGATGACCTTACGGGCTGTCGGCGGGGTATTGCATGAAAAGGATGCCCTGTTAGGAATGAACGGAACAGGTGCCTTTAAAACCGAAAACAGTCAAACCTATTTCACGGGGGCCGTTGTTGAGTATAATCCGACAGACCCGATTACACTGTCTGCCGCCTATTACTACGGCCGCAGTGAAATGCCCAAAGCCGGTAGTCTTGTTTCATTCAGTAATGTCATCAGTGACAGTTTCGCTTTGGATGCCAAATATCGTTTTGATGAGCAAAAAATGTTAGGGTTGTCATTTTCATCACCCTTGCGTATCCGTCGGGGAACAGCACGCTTTGATTTGCCAATTGCCCGTGATCTATATACCGATACGGTTTATCGGGAACAAATTGATGCTTCCTTAAAACCGAATGCCCGTGAATATGACCTGGGATTGTATTACACGCATGAAACCGATAATTATGATTGGCGTGGTGAGTTAATGGCCCGTTTCCATCCGGATCATGTGGCCGATGCCAAAACGGATTATCGGGCATTATTGGGATTGTCATTAAAGTATTGAGCTTGACTCTGAAAATAAGAGAATAAAAGAATCTATTTTCCATCATAATCAACGATGAGAAACAAAAAAACTTGCCAAAATTTCTTTTTTGTGCTATATTATTTCCAATTTTTTTTACGGGAGTGAATGAGTTGTGATTAGAAATTTTGTTAAAAATAAAACCCTTTGTTGTTTATTGGCTTTTGCCTCTCTTTGTCAGGTGGCAAAATCTCAAGACGGTTCTGAAAATTTATTGGCCCAATTGGCAGAAGAAGTTTTGGGCAAAGATTGGGCAACCCGATACGAAAAGAAAGAAATATCGCCGGTCTCCGACAATCATTCGGTCGTTGAACCGCCCGAGGGCTATTTGGGGAAATATAACTTGAAAACAGGGGAACCGATTTTAGAACCGGAAGAACGGGCAGAGTCTCCTATCCCGGCACCGGCAGAAGAAATTGAAAAACCCGTCACAGCATTGGCCGAAGATAAAATTGATATAAACGGTATGACTTTCTATATCGGCCCGGCAGAGCAACCGTCCCGTTTTCTACCTTCGCCTGATGAAAAGGATGCAGATTTGGCCTATCGTCCTGATTCCGTAGAAAAAAATGATTATAATCGATATATCACAATGCATCCGGAATTATGGTCAGAGCCGATGGCCATGGATATCGACGGAATGCCGTTTTTTATCGGGACATCAAAATCCTCTTTTACAGAGGAAAAGCCGACATTATCAGAAGTCGCCCGCAAAGAAACATCCGTCCAATCAACTGATGATTCCTTGGATGACCTTTTGGAACGGATCGAATCGGGTAATTCCCAAAAGCCGCCGGTTCAAGAAGATTTGGTCCAATTATTGGCCGATTTAGAAGAGATGGGAACCGTTCCTGCCGAAACGGTAACGGCACCGACAACTGTTGCAGCAGGACAAAAAGCAGTCATTGATAATTCACCGTCTGTTCCATCAACAGCGATTGTTTTGGAAACACCTGCCAATTCGGTTTTGCCGAAACAATCAGATACCGCAGAAATACAACCCGATTTAAAAGACTTGTTGGCGGATTTAGATGATCATGCCCCAGAAAATAAAATAAAATCAGATAATTCTAACGTATCATCTCCTGCCCTTGATGTCGATAAGATCATTGTGCGGTCAACAACAGATGAGGTTGAGGCAGCGTTGACGGAGTTGGAAGAAATGGACAAAGCCCAAAATAGTGCCGTAGCCGACACTGCTCCGGCTATTGCAACCACAGCACCGCAACAGACAGAAATTCCACAAGAAACAAAATCGGTCTTGGCAAACAATACTATTGAGCAACCGATAACCACGACCCAAGATCAATCGACCGTTGCCCGGTCAAATGTGACCGCGCAACCGGCAAATGATAGGATACCGGCGCCCCCCGTCGTCGCCCATTCAGGCCAATCAGATTTGGACGAACTGCTGGCTTTTACGGAAAACAAAGCGACAAAAAACAGCAATGTTTCTAATGAAAAAGAACCTGACCACCTGGTAAGCGTAAACGAACAACCGCTAAACAATAATGAAGTAAAGACACCCGCTATCGCCAGATCAACTAAGGCAGACTTGGAAGAATTACTGGCTTTAACGGCACAGGAACCGCAAAAAACAGATTCTCCCTCTAATCCGTTTTGGGGACGCTTGGGGCAAACCGGGCGACAGGCTTTAAATTGGCTGGCCGGTTTCTCTTTGATCGGTTTGGCATGCGGTATTATTAAGGGAATAACACATAAGGCCCCTCATCAACCGGCACCGGCACAAACGCCCGTTCCGGTTCGGGAAGCAATCCCTGAGCCCGAGGTAAAAGCAGAAGTCGCTGCACAACAACAGCAACAACCCCTGCCCGATTTGTTCCGAAAAGAGGAAGTTCACTCACAAGAGCAAAAGAAGGAATTAAACAAAGAGCGAAAAGAATTAGCCGAACGGTTATGGGCCGAAAAGGCGTTGGAAAGCATTAAAAAAGAACGGGCACAACTGACCCGTCAAATGGCCAAAGCTGTCAAAGAAAATAATACGGCCGAAATTGATCGCATCAATGCCCGTCGTCAAGAATTGAAATTAGCCCGTAAAAAAGCCTTTGAACGGGCGGCCGATCCGTATTTATCTCAAATCAAAGAAGAAAGACGCCGGTTAACCAAGCAAATGACCATCGCCAAACGGGCAGCCGATCAACAGGCTATGGCAACGGTCACAGAAAAACGAAATGATTTAAAATTGTTTGAAAAGCAGTTAAAAACAAACATTCGCACCTTTAACTATACAAAACGGCGGATTACTTTCCTGCGACAACAGACAATTCAATATTTAAATCATCAACGGGAATACAGCCGAGCCGCCGCATAAAAAGGCAGGGAGCAATCCCTGCCCTTTTCATTCAAACCTTAAAACAGATTCAACAAAGCCATTCCGACACATATCCGCGAAGACGGGCTTATCTAATTCCAATAAACGTATAATTTCCCGCGGAGTTTGATGAATATCTATATCCCAGGATAGAATATGCCCCTGTTTGACCGTCACGATACGGGCGTTTGGCAAATCTGCCCGTCCGATACAGGATGACAGATAAACGAAGCATTCGTCATTGCCCTTTAAATATCTTAAAGCCAAATACCGAGCATATAAATTCAATGTTAAATCTGCTTTTCCTGCATCTTTGGTCCAAGGGCTTCCCCCTCCGATGGGACAAGCCGTAGCATAAAAATCACAAGCCAATTTCCGACCGGTGATACCGCAATCAGCCACCGATGAATGGATTTGGTAAATACCCGTTCCATTGATAATTATCTGATCCGGTTTATCCCCCAAAACAGAAATGATGCAATCAGTTAAATCCTGTGGTTCTAGCATCGGAACGGCCACAATGGCCGTTGTCACATGTCCGCCTTCATCAACGGTTATTTGTGTTTTAATGTCAATTCCCAGATAATCACTTTGGCGTGCCAGATTATACAGGGTCTTATTTAATTTTTTAGCCAGATACAACTCCCGATTAATATGATCTTCACCCGGACAGGCATACCCGACAAAGACACCCTGATCACCCCAACCGTCTTGATAAATACCACGGGCAATATCCGGCGATTGAATCCCAATCAGGTTGACTATTTTTAATTGTTTAATATTAATGGCTTTATCCTGCCATATATCAGCATATCGTTCATCATAACCGATATCCCGCAGAGCATCCATCACATAATCCGACAAATTTGATAGATCAATACGGCCGGCAATTTCACCGCCCAAAACAACCGTATTGTTTTTGACCATAACCTCAACCGCATAACGAACGGATGAATCCTGTTCAATGAATCTGTCTAAAATATAGCTTGAAATATAATCGGCTGTTTTGTCCGGGTGGCCGATAGACACCGCTTCCGCTGTTTTCAGCATGTTATTTTCTCCTGTTTAGTCCGTTATAGTAGGACAAGTCGGTTTAAATCCACATCATTCCACAACCCTGTGAAACTATACGCAGTTTGGCAAAAAACAAAAGCATTGTCAAGAAAAAACAAGTCCTATGCTTTTAAAAAAACATAGGACCGGTCTTTTGTCATTATAGGATTATATTATTTATTTTTTAGGGCAAGGCCATCGCGAAAAGCCTGTCCAACCACATCACCGATAACCCGATAAGAATGTGTCGCACTATCATAAGAAATCAAATGCAATTTTCCCAAATCCACGCGCCCTTTATCATCCAGGACAGATTCTTCGGCTACAACATTCACAACTTGACCAACCAATCGATAACCATCTTCATCATCGGCCATTTCCAATACTTTGCATTCAACCGTCACCGGATATTCTTCAAAAACAGGGGCATCCACATGCTCGGCTCGGAGAGCATGAAAGCCGGCTTGTTTAATCTTATCGACTTTGTGACCGGATTCAATACCGAAGTAATCCGACGCAACCAATGTTTCTTTTGTGGCGAAAGCAACCGTAAAAGCTTTTTTCTGTTTCAGATTTTCCGTCGTCTTATGCTTGGACAAGAAAATCGTTATCGCATTCATATCGCATTGTGTCCCCCAGGCCGCATTCATTGCATTCGGGGTTCCGTTTTCATCATAGGTCCCGATAATCAGAACCGGCATCGGTGCCATAATTAAATCTTTTTTTATATTTTTTTTCATGTTTTTTTTCTCCTTTATATTTATTTACCGTCCGGGAAACTGGTAAAGGTAATCGGCTCATAATCCGGACGATGAATACCGCTTTTCTTTCCCAGTTCAATACATTTTAACAACCACGCCATATTTTGTCCCAATGTGCGCATGGTTTGCAAACCTTCAATATCCTTCATCACATCAGCCGGAACGTGACCGTGCACC
>JAFTEW010000055.1 GCA_017453485.1 Alphaproteobacteria bacterium
ATAAATCAAGGTTTAAAGTAAACATTTTTTTTCATTTTTTTGAAAATTTTTTATTTTATCGTTTTTGTTAATGATTTCAGAATGTAAGAACGGATTTTGTTCCAAATCCGTTCCTTTCGTTTTTCTTAATTTTTCAAAATTTCAGGGGGGGGACATAAACGTTGCTTTATGTCCTCTTTAACAACCCCGATGGATATTGATTTTGCATGTTTATGGATCCTGAAACGAGTTCAGGATGACACAGTGTGGTATGACGGCTACGTCCCCCCTCTGTCATGCCCGACCTGATCGGGCATCCATAGGAAAAGAAGACACTATGCCTAATGGATCCCCCGTCAAGCGAGGGATGACATATAGATTTTGCGTATCTGATGGATCCTCGCCTACGCAAGGATGACAAAAATCTTATGTGCCTGAGGATATCCGGTTTAATTAAACCCGATAATGACTTTTGAAAACGGATTTTACTTTCTTCTTTCCTGAAAAAAACGGGTCATCAGAGAGCCGCATTCATCGGCATGAATACCGCCGGTGATGTTGATTTTATGATGTGTCTGCGGATGCGTAAAAACACATGAGCCTTGGCAAACACCTCCGGTTTTGGGATCGTAGGCCCCAAAGTATAAGTGATCCAATCGCGCCCAGGCAATCGCACCGGCACACATGGTGCAAGGTTCTAATGTCACGAATAAAGAATAGCCGGTTAAGCGTTTAACACCTAATTTTCGGCATGCCGCTTGAATGCAAAGTAATTCGGCATGAGCCAAAGGATCTCGATTCTCTTCTGTCCGGTTGCGGGCCGTTGCGACAACCTCCCCTGTTTGTGTGTGGAACAGGACGGCACCGACCGGTACTTCATCGGCTTGAAATGCCGCTAATGCTTCTTCATAAGCCACCCGAAAGATGTTTTCATTCATTTTTCACTTCCCTTTTTTGTGTTTTTACGATAATATACCAATTATGACAGAAAAGAAAGAGCGAATTGCAAAAATAATGGCGGCTGCCGGGTTATGCTCGCGACGCGAGGCCGAACGCTGGATTTCATCCGGCCGGGTGACGGTAAATGGTCAAACGCTGACAACACCGGCCTGTGTGGTGGGGGCGGATGATATCGTCACGGTGGATGGGCAACCTCTGGGCGGAAAACAACCGCGGCGCGTTTGGTGCTATCATAAACCCGCCGGTTTAATCACAACGAATCGGGATCCGCAGGGTCGGCCGACAATTTTTGATAAACTGCCTCCGACACTGCCGCGGGTTGTCACCGTCGGACGATTGGATTTTAATTCCGAAGGATTATTGCTGTTGACAACAGACGGCGGATTGGCACGGGAATTAGAGTTGCCGTCCCGCGGATGGAAGCGTAAATACCGTGTGCGCGTTCATGGGAAAATGACCCCCGGTATTATTGATAAATTGCAACAGGGTATTCAAGTTGAGGGTGTTCGCTATGCACCTTGCGGAGTTGAGGTAGAACGGGAACAGGGGTCAAATACCTGGTTGTTGATGACACTAACCGAAGGGAAAAATCGCGAAATTCGTCGCATGATGGATTCTTTTGGGTTGCCGGTCACACGGCTGATTCGGGTATCCTATGGTCCGTTCCAATTGGGAAATTTAGCGCCGGGAGATGTACGGGAAATTTCGGCCAAAGTATTAAAGGAATTGTTATGAGAATTATTGCCGGAAATTTACGGGGCAAGTTGATTAAAGCGCCGGAAGGTAGTAATACGCGGCCGACTTCGGATCGGGCACGGGAAATGGTGTTTAATATATTGACTTCCCTTTTTTTAAAGCAGGGAAAGTTGTGGCCGGATATCACCTTTGCCGATGTTTTTTCAGGTAGCGGTGCGATGGGTATTGAGGCTTTATCGCGTGGTGCTCGGGAAGTTTTTTGTGTGGAAAATGAAGCGGTGGCCTTGACCTATTTAAAACAAAATATTCAAGGATTAAGAGATATCCATTTATTGTCACAAAGTGCTTTAACGCCCAACCCCCATTCACCGGTATCGGTCTTGTTTATGGATGCCCCCTATGGTCGTGGGTTATGGCAGGCAGCCTTACCGGCTTTTGATGCGGCGGGTTGGATTGATAACCAAACATTGATTATAATTGAAACGGATAAAAAGTTAAAAGAAAGTCTGCCGGCAGAATATAGCTTAATCCAAGAGCGTTCGGCCGGTCGGAACACTTTTTTATTTGCAAAACAGAACAAGGAGTCCTAAATGCAGGAAATGAATTTACGGGAAATGGCAACGGCGCTACGGATTTTGTCCGTAGATATGATTGAACGGGCAAAATCCGGACATCCCGGAGCCCCGTTGGGGTTGGCCGATGTTGTGACGGTTTTGTGGTCAAAATTTTTACGCTTTGATGCCGCCGTGCCGGATTGGTTTGATCGGGATCGATTTGTTCTGTCGGGGGGGCATGCTTCGGCCCTGTTATACAGTCTGTTGCATTTAACGGGTAATCCGGACATAACGATGGATGAAATTAAGCAATTTCGGCAACTCGGTTCCAAAACGGCCGGGCATCCGGAAAAAACACTGGTTGATGGGATTGATTTTTCAACGGGACCTTTGGGACAGGGCTTGGCCGGTGCAGTCGGTATGGCTTTGGCTGAACGAATGATGAATGCCCGTTTCGGCGATAATTTAGTCAATCACAAAACATATGTGACTTGTGGTGATGGTGATTTGATGGAAGGAATTTCAGAAGAAGCTATTTCTTTGGCTGGGCACTGGCGGTTAAATCGTCTGATCGTCCTTTGGGATGATAATCATATTACGATTGATGGGCGAACGGATATTGCCACCAGCACGGATATGAAACAACGTTTTGAAGCCAATCATTGGTTGGTTTTATCATGTGACGGGCATGATTATGAATCGATTGAAAAGGTTTTAGATCGGGCTCAATTATCCGATCGGCCCGTTTTTATTGATTGTCGAACGATTATTGGATTTGGTGCCCCGACAAAATGTAATTCGCCAAAAGTGCACGGTTCACCCCTGGGAGAAGAAGAAGTCCGACAGTTGCGTTTGGCATTGAATTGGCCGTATCCGCCATTTGATATACCCGTTTCTGTTCGTGAAGCCTGGCAGGCTGTCGGTGCCCGTGGGGAAGGGGATCGTCTGCAATGGGAACAACGGGTGACACATGATGGCAATAAGGAACTGTTTTTTGATTATTTAAGCGGTCTTATTCCGGCCGATTTAACCGAACGTCTGCGGGATTATAAACAAAAATTAATTACGGAAAAGGAGGCTGTTGCAACCCGTAAGGCTTCTCAAAATGTATTGGCTGTCCTGACGGAACAAATTCCGTATTTGATCGGCGGATCGGCTGATTTAGCGGGGGCGTGCTATGTCAAAACACCTTCATCGGATGATATATCCCGCCAAAATTACAGCGGCAACTATATCAATTATGGTATTCGGGAATTGGCCATGGCCGCAATTATGAACGGATTGGCGGCACATGGCGGCTTTATTCCGTATGGCAGCACATTTTTATCTTTTGCCGACTATATTAAGCCGACCCTGCGGTTGGGCGCATTGATGGAATTGCAAGAGTTTTTCGTTCTGACACATGATTCTTTGGGCGTTGGGGAAGATGGACCGACACACCAACCGATTGAACAACTGGCCATGCTAAGAGCAACTCCAAATGTTTTCGTTTTTCGACCGGCTGACAGTGTTGAGACCGTAGAATGCTATGAAACGGCTTTGATTTTAAAGAATAATGTATCTGTGATGGCACTATCTCGCCAGGCTCTACCGGTCGTGCGCACGGATGCCCGGGATAATTTATCGGCTCGGGGCGGATATGTTTTGGCCGATACACTGGCTGATCGTCAGGTGACATTGATAGCAACCGGCTCAGAAGTATCATTGGCTTTGGCGGCAAAAGAGGCTTTGGAAAAAGAAGGAATTGATGCAGCGGTTGTTTCAATGCCTTGTGTGGAATTGTTTGAACAGCAGCCGGTTTCGTATCGGGACAATGTTTTGGGAACGGCACCGCGTGTGATCATTGAAGCTGCCTCTACCTGGGGTTGGGATCGCTTTTTATCTGGGGTAAGCGGGGCCGTCATTGGCATAGATACTTTTGGAGCTTCGGGTAAGGGAAGCGACGTTTTGGCACACTTCGGCTTTACGGTTGAACATATTGTCGAAACAGTCAAAAAAATACGCCAAGGATCATAAAACCACATAAAAAACTTGACGATGAAATGCTTTCGGGTTATGATAATTTCCAGAAAGGGAAACAATGTCCGAAAGCATACGACATGACAAAATTTCTGTGCGTCAAATCATGCGTGATTTGCGGGAATTAAGCGTCCGTGATTTGACACCCGAAGCTCGGTTGGATAAAATTGTGGCTTTAGTGGCTCGTAAAATGCGGGTGGATGTTTGTTCGTGCTATATTGCTCGACCGGGAGATATTCTTGAATTGTGTGCGACTTTCGGATTGGATAAGCGGGCTGTCCATGAAACCTTTTTGCGGGTCGGGGAAGGCTTGGTCGGTGAAATTGCTCTGCAAAGAAAACCGTTGATGTTTGAAGATGCTTGGGCCCACAGCAGTTTTGTCTATAAACCTGAAACAAAGGAAAAGGCCTTTAAGTCATTAGCGGGTGTTCCACTCATTCGATCCAATAAATTGCTAGGGGTTTTGGCCGTTCAGACACGTAAAAAGCAACCTTTTTCCGATGAGGTAATTGAGATTTTAGAAACCATCGGATTGGTGGTAGCAGAAATGTTATCCAGCCATTTATTCAAAAAGGCAGAAACGGTTCTGGCGCAGACAACAGGTCGGCAAAAAATTGAAGGAACGGGACTAATCTCCGGTTTTGCCGTAGGGCGCGCCGTCATCCATAAGCGTTTGGAACAACCGGTTCAGCTGTTAGCCAAAGATACACAAAAAGAGGTACAACGATTACTGCAAGCCTTATCACAGGTAGAACAGGAAGTAAATAAAATATTGGCAACTTCCCATATGACGGGAAGTCAATCCGATATTTTTGAAACTTATCTGATGTTTATTAAAGATAAGGGATGGATTGCCAAAATGACCAAGGCGATTGAAACGGGATTGACAGCCGAAGCCGCCGTTCAAAAAGTCGGTGAGGAAGTGACGGATCGGATGGAATTGATGACGGATCCCTATATCAAAGAACGGATTCATGATTTACAGGATTTGGTCAGTCGTGTCATGCGCCATTTGCATCGGCGGGCAAAAAAAGCAAAACATGGTCGAAAAATGCCGCATAACACCATTTTGGTGGCGCAAAGTATGGGGCCGGCCGAATTGATGGACTACGACCTGAAAAAAATCAAAGGGATTGTTTTAGAAGAGGGATCCCAAACCATGCACATGGTCATTGTGACGCGTTCTATGAATATTCCCTTGATTTGTGGTATTAAGAACGTGACTGAGATTATATCCAACGGCGATTCAATTGCATTGGACGCAACAAATGGGAATGTTTATTTGAATCCGTCGGATGATACATTGGATTTATTAAGCGAACAAGCCAATCGTCAGCGGCGGTTGCGGGCAAAATATACGCAGATGAAGGATTTGCCGGCAATTACCCTGGATGAGGTTCCTGTTTCTTTGAACATCAATGCAGGATTGTCCCAAGATTTGACCGCCGGTAATTTACCGTATGACGGTATTGGTCTGTATCGGACGGAATTACCGTTCATGTTGACGGAGCAATTGCCGAATGCCAAAACCCAAACGGATATTTATCGTCGTGTTTTGATTCAGGCCAAGGATAAGCCCGTTATTTTTAGAACATTGGATATCGGTTCGGATAAGGTTCTTCCCTATTTCCGGCATCAAGCCGAAGAAAATCCGGCTATGGGCTGGCGTTCCATTCGGATGACATTAGATCGGCGAGCTCTGCTTCGAAATCAATTGCGGGCATTTCTGCGGGCGGCGGCTGGTCGGGATTTGTCCATCATGTTTCCGATGATTGCGACCGTGCCGGAATTTCGGGAAGCAAAAAAGACTCTTATGATGGAAATTGAACAGGAACAAGCCCGGGGTGGCCGATTGCCGAAATCCATTCGGATAGGCTCTATGTTAGAGGTTCCATCACTGATTTTTCAACTGGAAACTTTATTGCCCGAGGTTGACTTTATTTCCATCGGAACGAATGACTTGACACAGTTTTTATACGCATCGGATCGGGGAAATCCGACGATTTGGAATCGGTATGATCCTCTATCACCGGCATTTTTGCGGGTTCTGAAATATGTTGTTGAAATATGCCGAAAGGCCCATGTACCCTGTTCCGTTTGCGGAGAAATGGCCGGTCGCCCGTTAGAGGCTATGACTTTAATCGGCTTAGGGTATCAATCTTTATCAATGAATCCGACGTCTTTGGGGGCGGTTAAGGCTATGGTACGATCGGTTAATCAACGGGAACTGTCGGATTATTTAAATCAACAATTGTCGCTATCGGTGGATAGTTTGCGTGAACAACTGCGAATTTTTGCGTTGGATCACGGTATTTTTATCGGGTAAAGGAAGTCAAATGAAAACAAAAGCAATTATTTTAGGGGCCGGTATGGGAACACGAATGGGATCAAATCTGCCCAAGGTTTTGCATCCGATTTGCGGTGTGCCGATGATACAAATCTTGCTGAAAAGTGTTCAAGCAGCCGATATTCGGGATATAACGGTTGTTATTGGCCCGAATATGGAAAATGTTGCCCAGGCCGTCGCACCATTTAAAACCGTTGTGCAACGGGAACGGCTGGGTACAGCACATGCCGTTTTAGCTGCCGAGCAGGAATTAGCCCCCTTTGACGGGTGTGTTTTGGTCTTATTTGGGGATAGCCCGCTGATTTTGCCGGAAACATTAAAGAATATGATTCAAGAATATCAAAAAGGTTCCGATGTTGTCGTATTAGGTTTTATCCCCAAAGACGCCCGACGCTATGGACGTTTGATTATGGGTGAAAACGGGTTGGACCGAATCGTGGAATACAAAGATGCAACCGATCCGGAACGAGCCATTCAATTATGCAATTCCGGTGTTATGTGTTTAAACGGAAAAAATGTCTTATCCCTATTGAAACAAATCAACAACAACAATGCGGCCGGCGAATATTATTTGACCGATATTGTCGCCGTTGCCCGGCAACAGGGCCTGAAATGTGATGTGGTCATTGGAAATGTGGATGAATTGCATGGAGTCAATACGCCGGATGAGTTGGAAACGGCTCAGGAAATTTATATGCATCGTCAGGAACAAACAGCCATATCATAGGCCGGATTTGATTTCTGATATATCGGTATCAGCCGGGAAGATTGTTCCCGAACGGATGTCCGTCCCCATGCGTATGGCCCAGGCCCGGGTGCGGGAACGACCGAAAATAGCCCGGTTGTCTTGGTTGGATCGTATTAGAACCCGTTTTCGGCAGCGGCAAAATGATATATCCTATCAATATTTTTTATTTAATTTGAAATGGTATGGATATCGCATTTTGGCCTTTTTAGGAATCGGATTAATTATTGTTTTGATAGCGGAATGTTTATTTTGGCTTTGGATATGGCAATTACCATCGGATCGGTTTAATCGATTGACGGCTTGCTTGGATGCCGGTGTTGTCCCGTCCCTTCGGGAGCGGACTGTCTATCATTTGGCTTGTTTGTGGGGTAGTTTGTAAAGGAGGAATCATGGAAACAACTTTATTAGCCGATATCGGCGGAACGAATATTCGCTTTGGGTTGTTAAGGAAGGGACAGGTGACACATCTGTCTGTTTACCCGCATGATTTGGGGCTTAGCGCCGAAGAAGCAGTCCGGCAGTATCTGTCTAAAACAAGAAGTCATCCGGATTGCTTTGTGGCGGGGGCGGCCGGTATCCTGGAAAAATCTGGTCAAATTATGTTAACAAATCGGGATTTTGTTTTCAATTTGCCGGCTCTTTGTCAAACTTTCGAATTTAAGCAGGGATTATTGTCGAATGATATGTCTTTTCATGCGCTGGCTATGGCGGATAAGCCGGATACGAAGCGGGCTTGCGTCATATTTGTCGGAACAGGATTGGGAGTGGCCTATATTTATGATGGCCTTGTCCATCCGACCGAAGACGGACATCGAAAAATCTATCGACCGAATCAAGAGGAGAAGGCTTTAAATGCTATGGTTTGGGAGGATATAATCAGCGGCCCCGCTTTTTTAAAAATTTATCGGGCTATGGAGGGAACCTATAAACCCGTGATGCAATCCCGGGAAGTTTCCTATTTAGCGCATAATGTTAAAGATAAAAATGCGATTTTGACCTATCAGATTATTGCCCGAACATTGGCTAAATTTTGTGCCCATACGGCGCAGACGAAAAAAGTCTCTGTCTTTTATCTGGGAGGGCAGGCAGTTGAAATTTTGCGTTTGCCGATCGGTCAGGAAACATTTTTTCAAGGATTGGGTAAGTGGGCCGATGTATTGGGCATACGTATTATTCGCCCCAGTGAGCAATCGGCTATGACGGGTCTGTCTATGGTGGCTGAGGAACTGCGGCAAACCGGAACAACCACCCGTTTGGCGCCTAAGTCATTCTATGTTTGGCGGGGATAAAAGTCGGACAGATGTTTTTAACTTTCGTTTAGTGATAAACATTACATATCGGGGGCGGCAAAAATGCCCCCCTTATTTATGCTGTTATTATATTCTTGCAATTCAATAACATCTATGTTAAAACTCTTTTCAGGCGGAGTAGCGCCCGTCTGATGGTGTCAGAAGCCATACCAAAAGTGCTATGTATAAAGCAGTATTTATACGCTGTGCAACCTGTCCAAGGTTGGATGGCGGCAAAATAAAAACCGTTGTGCGGGCAAATATGTCGCACTACTTCTTTTGGTGTAGTTCTGAACATCCAGCCACTTATGCGCTAAAGTGGCATTTATTTTAAAAGGAACGACAGAATGACAAAAGATGTGAAACATCCTGAGATCGGACGGAGTATGGTAGAGATGTTGGGGACGCTGGCCATTATGGGGGTGCTCACCATCGGGGGAATAGCCGGCTATAACTATGCCATCACGAAATATCGGGCCAATACGCTGTTTACAGAAGCCAAAATGAATGCCGTTCAAGTTGTCGGATTAGCATTGACCCACGGATTGCCGGAAGAATTTTCCTTAAACACAGATACTTACCATCTAAATTATGAAAAAGAATCCGATATCGGGTATGTTTTGTATGCTAATGACATAGATGCTGCTGTTTGCCGAATCGTTCAACGAAACCGGAAAGTATCTTGGGCGGAATTGGTCCTGATTAACGAAGGGCAAGGCTGTTTGGAAGCAGATAACCTGATTGAATTTTATATCAACACCCGGATGGATACGGAAACGACCAATCCAGATCGGGCGGATTTATGCGAATCTGATGCGGATTGCGGGGAATGCGGGACCTGTCAATCCGGTGGTGTTTGCCTGTTTAAAAATGATGCCTGCACAGACCCCGCCAAACCTTACTGTAATCACGGCACCTGCCAAAAATGCCGACCGGATTATATTGAACGCTATGGTGGCTGGGGATCGGGTGATATCGATTTGAAAGGTAATCTGACTTGCAGTAAATGCCCGACCGATGCCGTTTACACCACCCCTGAACAGTGCGAAAAGTGCAATAAAATGACCCCCGGCGGATACTTTTCTGTTCAATGGCACCGCTCCTTTTTTAATGTGTGTATGACATGCGGTTATACGGGGGATAGCGGTCGTATTCCCACAACACCGGCCGAATGTCGCAAATGTTCCAACCGATGCTATTCTGAAAAAACCGGGTATTGCTTTCCGCTATCCCAAAATATGGCGGACACCAATCATGACGGTATTTGTGACGAAAAGTGTCCCGACGATCAAATTGAATATACGGCTCTGTTCGGAAGTGGTGATGTTGACCTCAAAAGCGGGTGGAAATGTATTGCTTGTAATACAACCGGTATGTATACAACAGCGGAACAATGCCACAAGTGTCAACAACAAAATCCCGGTCAATTTTACGCCGTCAAATATTGGGGCCGGAATTTTTTCAATTTGTGTCTGCCCTGTTCAATTGAAGCATCCATATATTCCACAACCCGTGAAGAATGTGATCAGTGTGCCAACCGATATTTTTCGGACGGGTTATGCCGTGCCTGTCCGGAAAAAGATTCCGAAGCCTGGCATAACCTGACTGCCGATCAGCAGGAACAATGTACCCCCGATTAATCTTTTTGGGATGACAGAGGATAAAATAATAAACAACAAAAAGAGATGCACAAAAATAATGGGAAAATGGCCAAAAGAATCGGCAAAAGTACTTTTTGCCGATTCGATTGTTATTCAAAAACTATTCGGATTGATTCGAATCGGGGGTCGGTTTACGTATAATCCGTGGCCGTAAAACTTTACGAGGTTTTTCCGCTGGTGCCTCGGATAAATTTTGTGTTTCTGATACTTCGGCATTCATGGCTGCCACCGGCACGGATAAATCAACAACCTTAACAGTTGTATCCGTTTCCTCGGCAGGCATATCGGCATCGATGATTTGTTCCGATTGCATTGGGGCAGCAGGTGCTGTTGAACGGGCAGCCTGTTGCTGCAAATGTAAAGCCTGCTCATTCGCAATAGCCTGATTTTGAATGTGCATATAATGATCGGCGTATTGAAAGCAGGTTTCTGCCAGGATATCATCGTTTTGAATCTGGGCATCCTTTGCGGCTGCTAAATACTTTTCATGCAGTTGCAGAGCTGTTCCACGTAATTTTCCACATGGCCCGGTGCTTTCCAACGCTGTATTGCGGAAGATAGTCTGTGGCCTGGAAACCCGACCGGAATTGCTGTGACGACCGTTAAACCGGCCACGTTGATTTGGTTTCATGATATCCCTAATATGTTTGTTGTGTCGGCATTGTTCCCGGCATAATCGGTTGGGGCATCGGCATATACATTGCATTTGGCGCATATACGGGCTGAGCCTGAATTTGACCTTGAACCTGATACTGTTGCGGTTGGCCCATATAGGGAACCGGAACCATTGACATTGACGGTGTCACATCAGGTTGAGCCGGAATACCGGCCGGTTGAAGCGCCTGAGCCGGTTGAGATTCTGTCGGTGCGACCATCGGTTGCATCGGCACGGGTTGTTGCGCCTGAATGGGGAGCATATTCGGCATCGGTTGAATCATCGGCGCTTGAAATGATGTTAATCCAGACAAAACAGACGGGCTAACCGCACCGGCCGGCGCCTGAATATAGACAGGTTGCTGTTGCACAAAAGCCGGTTGTTGTTGCATAACGACCGGTTGGTGTTGGATGACGGTCGGTTGCCGTTGAACCGTTATGTCTTGTTGCATAACGACCGGCCGTCGAACAATAACGGGTTGTTGCATGATAACCGGTTGTTCAACCGTCATGTTGCGTTGAATTGTCACCGGATATTGAACGGAAATCGGATATTGCCGCGTAATCGGGTATTGCACCTTGGCGGCGGATTCGATATAACGGGTATCAATTTGCGGCGGCATATTAACAGCTTGTGCCGGTTGAGGTTGGGTTTCCGATACAATTTCCGGCTTTGTTTCCTTCTTTTTTACTTTTTCACGAACGGAAATCGGAGCCTGTGTTTTAAAATGGTCATCGGAGGCAAATGTCGCATCTGTTCGTTCTGCTAACGGAGCCGCTTCATCCTCGTATGTCAGGACCAACGGTTTTTGCTTAACTTCCGGCCGTCCGGGACAACCCTCCGTGCAGGTAATACCGGGTTGATCGGCATTATCACGAGCCGGCAAACCAACCTGAATATCCGTCAGCGTGACATCATTTGAAACGGTATCGCTGTATGAATCCGGCTGATTGGCAAAGGTCATCGGCTGAGTTTCCCCCATCGCATATGACCAGTTAATATAATCAGACGGTGTGCCGTCTGCCACAGCATAGGCGCCCATAGAAAGGCAAACCGATAATCCCGATAAAAAAGCAACTGATAATTTTACATTCATAACAAACCTCCGTTATTCATTCTTATGTCTGAGAGATTACAGCGAAATAAAATCAAAATCAAGACTTATTCCGCAATACCCAACAATTTTTTGTATTCATCCCGCAGATATTCTGCCTCGGCCCGATCCGCCGGCGTCATTTTGCGGAGTCGTAAAATTTGGCGCATGACTTTGACATCATAACCGTTGCCTTTGGCTTCGGCAAAAATTTCACGCATATCGGCCCCTAATTCCCGACGTTCTTCCTCAATCCGTTCAATCCGTTCAATAAAGGAAGCCAACTTACCGGCGTCGGCGGATACCGTTTTTACTTCATCTGTCATTTTCTATCCCCTCAATACAAATTACTTTTTAGCAGGTGCACATGCTTGAACCGCGGCATTTAAATCGGATTCGGAGCAAAGACCCAGCGTCACCGGATTCCGCGGCACGATATTGTGAATGTTTTTGTGTGTCCGTTCCCGAATAGCCGTAATGGTCGGCTTTGTGGTGCGGAGCAACTTAACGATCTGCGAATCCCGCATTTCCGGATGATTTTTGACAATCCAGGCAATGGCCGACGGACGATCCCCCCGCTTGGAATGAGATACGTATTTTTTGCCCTTGTTTAACAGGCGTTCAACTTCGGGATTCCGATACAATTCCAATGTGGCGTTCGGATCGGCTTCGCACCGTTTAATTTCATCGGCGGTTAATTGCTCATTTGCAACCGGATCCAACCCCATAATGTGGGAAGCCACATCACCGTCGGCGATGGCTTGAATTTCCAAAGTGTGCATACCGCAAAAATCAGCGATTTGTTGAAACGTTAATGTTGTATGGTCCAACAACCAAACGGCGGTTGCTTTCGGCATTAATGGTAAAGTCATTCGTTTATACCTTTCTTTTAAAAATAAGTTTTGGAATGACCCCACTATAACAAAAATGTTTCCAAAATGCAATAAAAATGATGACAACCGAAAAATAATTTGATATGTTAGGGGCAGGCTACATTTTAACAAAAGGAGAAAAAAATGAAAAAATATATGGGATTATTGGCCGGAATCTGTTTAATGGCCGGGGCTGCCAGCGCCGATTTTTATGCCGGGGGCGGCTTAGGTGCCGGTTTTAATGGCGGCAGCGCTTTCAATGGGGGTGTTAAAAGTGAATATAAAAATTCGGCGGTTTATTCCATCGCCGGCGGGTATGAATTACCGTTACCCCTGTTTGATGTCAGAGGAGAAGCCGAATTTTTGCGGACAAGACCGGAGTTAAAAGATGGTCGGACCAAAAAATTGGATGGTGTATTTTTGAATGCTTACGGGACGATTCCGTTGATACCGTTGATTGATCCGTATGTCGGTTTGGGTTTGGGACGTGTTCGGTATGATCACACCAATTCATTCGCCGTCCAAGGTATGTTGGGTGCCGAATATGAATTGCCGTTCGCACCGATGACTGTCGGCGGAGAATACCGTTACCTGAAAGTGAATGAAACAACGGGGAAAGTTAATGCTCCCTCTAAATACCATACCAACATCTTGATGTTCAAAGTTCGGTATCTGTTCTGAGGACGATGATTTTTTGAAAACGCCTCGGCCTATGGGTCGGGGTGTTTTTTATATTTTTTTTGAATAGACTTGACAAAAAGTATAAAAAATGCTAAAATCCAACCGTTATGACAGCACAATTTACAGAAAAATACAGTATTGCCGGCTATGAGTGTGATGCGGATAACCGGTTGAAAATTTCCGCTTTATTTAACCATTTGCAGGAAACCAGTGAAAATTTTGCCAACGCCGGACAATTCGGTTATGAAACGTTGAATACATCCGGAAAAACGTGGATGATTCGGAATTATGATTTACAGATAGATCAATTGCCGGTTATTCGCGACAAAGTCCGCATGGATGTTGAAATTGAAAAATTAAATCGGTTCCGTTCGACTTTTCGTAATCGATTATTATCCAAGGATGGTTTGAAATGTCTGGTTGACAGCGTATGCCAATTTGTTCTGTTGGATAAAATAACACATAAGCCTTTACATATTAAAAAAACGGTTCCGCAGGTCCCGGCAGAAGAAAAATTGGGGCCGGATGGTCGAATTGTGTTTGATGATATGCCGGATTTTGAAGCCGGTGTCAAGGTTTCGGAAAATCGGCGGACGGTTGCTTATGAACACATTGATTTTAATCAACATATGAATAATTCCTATTATAGCGTTTTTGCTTTGGAAGGTGTGGCGTCTGCCATCAGACAGGCCTATGACGTTCGGCGGATTCGGGTATCCTATAATATGCCGGCCGAACAAGGGGATGAAATCATTGTTCAATCGCAGACATTAACCAGACCATCAGTTGTAGAAACGCGGCATAGATTGGTTTCTGTCAATTATCAAACCGAGTTTGCCCGATTGCAATTTCTGTGGCAAGGACGCCAAAGATTGTCCTGAAATAAAAAATAGACACCCCTTGACATTCTGTTCGAAGTTTGGCAGTATAAACAGCGAAACAGATAAGACGGGGTATCTATGATTCCAAAATTATACATCGCGCGGACACCGGACGGAAATAAATTTCCGTTGCCGTCTTATACATCAAAACACCATGTCGGATTAAATTTATGTGCGGCTATCGGGGCACCGGTTAAAATCAATCCGAACGAAAGAATCTATATCCCGGTGGGATTCGCCATTGGTATTCCGCAGGGCTTTTGTGGCCAAATTGTCAGTCATCCGCAACCGGCGGGAACAATGGGGTTAATTGTATCGGATGCTCCGCATATTTTGAATCCGGCTGATCGGGAACCGATTTTTGTTTTAATTCATAATATATCATCCAATCCGCATGTTTTACACCGCGGTGATTTTATTGCTCAGTTAATCATTATGCCTGTTGTTCAGGTGTGTTGGCAGGAAATTCAATCCAAGGCTGCGGGGACCATTACGGACGAAACAAAGTTGGTCGTTGATGAGGGGCAAATAACGGCGGAACCGGTTCAAGAAAAAAATAAGTTTGAATCGTTTCGTCGTCCGAAATCATCTATTCGTAATCGGTTTAAAAATTCGGGTGGCGATGATGCGTCTTAATCGGGCGGTGTTTTTCTTATGCCTTTTTATCGGGGTCAGTGTTGCTGCGGCCGAGGTCGGAGAGTATGCATCGCTGAAAAAAAATAAGGTTAATTGGCGTGTTGGCCCCGGAGAAAAATACCCGATCCTTTGGATTTATCAAGAGCAGGGATATCCCGTCAAGATACTGGATACCTATGATGTTTGGCGTCAGATTCAAGAAGCCGATGGCACCATCGGTTGGGTTAATAAAAAAATGTTAAGTGATCGACGGACGGTTTTGGTTCAGGAAGAAGGAATCCTGACGACTAAACCGGATGATCAATCCCCGACCGTAGCTGTCGTGGAAACAGGAACAATCGGTCGGATTTTAAGATGTCCCGCAACCTATCGCCATTGTCTGTTGTCATTCAAATATCAGGATAAAGACATTAAGGGATGGTTCCCACGCTCTTTTATATGGGGGATTGCTCCCAATGAGGATATTGATTAATCCGGTATCAATGCCCATTTTTTAAAATCGTCGCCGCGCGCTTCAAAATTCGGATACAAATTATAACTGGGGGCTGCCGGAGAAAGGAGTATTGTTCCGCCGACCGGGGTAATATGTTGTGCGATACTGACGGCCGTTGGCATATCCGATGTTCGAACAGTTTCAATGTGGTGGTTCTGTGCTTGATCGGCCAATCGTTTACCTGTATCCGGTAGGGTGATCAGTCTGATTTTTTCCCGATTCGCGGCCAGGTAATCAATCAAAATCGTATAGTCTTGTCCACGGTCCAATCCGCCGGCGATTAAAGTTATCGGTTGTCCGTGAGAAAGGGCTTTTAAGGCTGCAACTGCCGTTTCCGGGGTTGTGGATATACTATCGTCCACATAGGTTAGATTATCTTTACTCCCTATGGTTTGCAGGCGATGGGGAAGGGCTTGAAACGTATGGAATGCCTCTGCGCAATCCGCCGGAGATAATCCCAGCATTTGAATGACCGTTAAAACGGCGCAAGCATTTTCGGCATTATGTGTGCCGATTAAAGATAATTTTTGACGGGAAAACAAAGGAATATCACCGCTATAAAAAGTTTCTTTTTCCAAATGGATGCCGTTTGGCGTATTAAACCAAACGGTTGGAATTGAAATATCAAATTGATGTGTCTGTGAATCGGTGTCGTTCAGGACGGCTTGACAGCTTTGGGTAATCATATGAATCTTATCTGAATAGTAGCGTTCATGTGATCCGTGCCATTGCAAATGTTCCGGATACAAATTGACCAAAACACCGATATCCGGTCGGCCGATCAGGTCTGCACACTGATAACTGGACAATTCGGCAACGACAAAATCAGCCGATGTGTCTGCCAATTCCAACAGGGGACGACCGATATTTCCCCCCAGTTCCACCGATTGCCCTAAATATTTTAATGTATGCGCCAGTAAGCTGGCGGTTGTGCTTTTCCCCTTTGTTCCCGTGACGGCAATAACGCGAGTCCTCGGATTTTTGTTAGCAAAAAATAAATTTGTGCCGGACGTGATGATGATGCCTTGTTTAAGGGCTGTTTGAATCTCGGGGCGATAAAGACTGACCCCGGGAGATTTTATAAGGATATCGCACCGATTGATATCATCCAAATTTGATTCGGATATCTCTAAAACAGATGTGTCGGGGCAATGGTTTTGGAGGGCTTGTCGGGCGGCAATACCTTCTCGGCCCATCCCCCAAATGCCGATGGTTTTACCGGTTAAATTCGACCAAAACATCGGAAATCTCCTGTGGTATTAAATGATTTGATGAAGGCTTAAATAAAGAGTCAGCCCGGACGGCAGGCAGGGCCGGAGCCAGTTGTCGAACGACCAAATCTTGTTGCCAATCGGGGTGTTGGGATAAATATATCAGTGCCCATCGGGATTCATCAATTTCTCCGACACACTCAAAGGGTTTATGTCCCGATAGCCCCAACAATTCCTGATAACCGGTGATTTGCTCGGCTTCGTTTAACGGATTTCGTCCCATAATCCGAATTAAAGTATCTCGTTTTATAAAGGGAGCCAATATCAAAAAAACGAAACGACATTTGTCACACACACTGCACCACCGGTTCAGGCGCTGTGTCTCGTCTAATTTAAAGGCTTTATTACAACTGGTAAAAATCGGAAAATAATCGGCGCATCGTTCGGCAAACAGTTTGGCAATATGGACTTCGGACAATGGGCGTAGCAGTGAAAAATAACGAAAATCCGGCGTAATCGTTTGCGTCAGTTGATAAAAATCTCGTTCAAAATCAAAAGATTTACTGTATTGATGGTTAATATCCAAATCCCCCTGATGCAGGTTGCCGATATTGGCCGACCGTTCGCATGACATGATGACGTATCTTTTATCGTATAAAATAGCCGCTGCCCAAAGAATAAAGGCTAAGATACCGGTAATGGGAACATGCCCGTTATAAACGTTTTCCGATTTGTTCAGAGAGAGCAATAGCGGGTCAATTTGCCGTTTTAATACGAGGGATGGCAATCCCGATTGTTTCATACATTCCCGAATGGGACGTGGCTCTCCGACGGCAACGGTCATGGCCGGTAAATCCGTTTGCTTAATCAGTTCTGTCGTGACGCAGGAATCTTTTCCGCCCCCGATGGGAATAAAGGCGTTATAGGGCAAATTTAAATTAACACTTATTCGGGCGGCGGTTGATGCTGTCGGGAAATGGATCTTTCCTTGTAAATTTAAATGATTGCGAACGGCAAATTCACCCAATCCATTCAAGTAAAAACGATTAAAAAAAAGCGCTTCCGATTCAGTCAGACCACCCGTTTCAATGATTATTTTTTCGGGTAAAAATGCTTTGTAATAACTAATCCCTGCAGCAATATGCAATAAGGCAAAAATTTGATTCAGGGCCTGCTTTTTTTTGGCAGACAAAGCAAACGGTCCGCCGGGAAATGTGACGGTTTCTGTCCATTCATACCGATCATCTGTCCCATATGTCAGGGATAAAACGCCGGTTTCGGGTAAAAATTTAACCGTTTTATAATAAAAAGCCTTGCACAAAATCTTTTTTCCTTTTAAAATACACAATCAGATAAGGCGCATTCTACACGCGTTTTTGTGATTTTGCAAGAGGCATCTATGAAAAGGACATCCGTTCTGTCGGATTTTATGTTGGTTTTACTTATTCTATCAATAGTGGCTGTGGGGTGTTTTGCCTTGCGGGATGTTTTGCGAACACCGACGGATTATTGGTATCTGGCCCGAGAACAAATTGCGGCCGAAAACTATCCGTTGGCGGCCCGGTATTTAACACGGGCCGCGGACAAAGGATTGCCCCAGGCGCAGTTTGCTCTGGCAACAATGTATGATGTTGGTGATAAAATACCGGAAAATAAGGAACTGGCAAAAAAATATATGGAGCTGGCTGTTCGAAGTGATTATCCGCCGGCCCTGTATGCAATGGGGGTTTGGATGGAACGGGGATATTACGGCCACCCCGATATGGACAAGGTTGTCAACCTGTATCAACGGTCGGCCGAACGGGGATATGTTAATGCTATGAAAAGTTTAATTGTGCTTTATTCAACCGATAACCCGGAGGGTAAAGCTTATTGGTATCATGAATTGATGAAGGGGATTTAATACATGAAGAATAAAGGAGAAAAAATGGGATTAAAATATAGAAAAGACTATGTAGCACCGCACTATCGGTTGCCAAAAACAGAATTGGATTTTACATTGGATTTAACCGACACGGTTGTCAAATCCAAGCTGTCTTTTGCGGATTACAACATTCAAAAACCGCTGATCTTAAACGGTGAATATATGGAATTGACCGAGATTAAACTGGATGGTAAGGCATTACCCGATTCGGATTATCGGGTGGATGAACATACGCTAACATTAAATCCGAACAAAAAATCTTTTGTTTTGGAAACAACAGTGCACATCAATCCGGAAGCCAATACCCGCTTGTTTGGGCTGTATGCTTCGGATGGAATGCTGTGCACCCAAAATGAGCCTGAAGGGTTTCGTAGTATCACTTATTATCCCGATCATTCCGATGTGCTCAGCCATTGGACGGTGACAATTCATGCCGATCGTCAAAAGTGGCCGGTATTATTGTCAAACGGGAATAAAATTAAGGATTCGGGCAATACGGTTGTTTTTGAAGATCCGTTTGCTAAGCCCAGTTATTTGTTTGCCTTGGTTGCCGGGGATTTAGACTCCATTCACGATACATTTACAACAAAATCTGGGAAAGTCGTGAAACTGGGACTTTATTGTGAGACCGGTAAAAAAGACAGACTTTATTGGGCAATGGAAGCTTTGAAAAAAGCGATGGCTTGGGATGAAAAACGGTTTGGGTTAGAGTATGACCTGAATTCATTTAATATCGTGGCTGTATCGCATTTTAATGCCGGGGCTATGGAAAACAAGTCATTGAATATTTATAATGATGCGGCATTGTTGGCATCGAAAGATACGGCTACGGACACGACATTTGAATATATTGAACATGTTGTCGGGCACGAGTATTTCCATAATTACAGTGGTGATCGTGTCACATTACGCAGTTGGTTTGAATTGTCCCTGAAAGAAGGCTTTACCGTCTATCGTGATGAAGAGTTCGGATATGATACACGGTCACGGGCCGTAGGACGGATTGACGATGTTGTGACTTTACGGACATTCCAGTATCCGGAGGATGACGGCCCTCTGGCCCATCCGGTGCGGCCGGATTCGTATCAGGAAATTGATAATTTCTATACAACAACCATCTATGAAAAAGGGGCAGAAGTTATCCGGATGCAACAGGCGATCGTTGGGGATAAAGCCTTTCAAAAGGGGTGTGATATTTACTTTAAGCGTCATGACGGGCAAGCCGTTACCATTGATGATTTTGTTAAAGCAATAGAAGATGGTTCTGGTGTGGATTTGACGCAGTTTAAATTATGGTATTCAACACCCGGTCGTCCCAAAGTCAATGTGACGACAAAATGGGACAAGGGCGTGTTTACGGTTCACCTGAAACAGTCACATAAAACTTGTCCGAAACCGTTTGTCATTCCGCTTCATTACGGATTGGTCGGGAGCAACGGAAAAGATATCAAAACCGGAACGTTTATCCTGAAACAAAAAGAAGAAACATTTGAATTTAAAGGGCTGAAAGAAAAGCCGGTGCTATCCGTTAATCGGGCGTTTACGGCCCCCGTTGATGTTGAAATATCCTATACCAAACCGGAAAGGTTATTGTTGATGACATATGATTCCGATTTGTTTAATCGATATGATGTTGGTCAGCAATATGCGCTGGACAGCATGGTTGATATGGTGCATCAGAATCGAACGGAACCGGATATGGATGTAATTCGGGCTTTGGGGTCATATCTGTCGCAACCGAATTTGGATAAAGCCTTTTTGGCACGGGCAATCATTTTGCCGACAGAGGGTGATATGATCGGTCGTTTGGATATGGTTAATGTGGAAACAGTTAAGGCTGTTCGTCGTGTTATGCGTCAGGCGTTTGCCGATACTTATTGTGATGAATTAAAAGCCATTTATGATAACAATCAAACACCCGGCCCATATTCACCGGATGCGGAGCCGGCGGCCAAACGTGCTTTAAAGAATGTGGCGTTGGGGTATTTGGCTTTGACAGAACACAAAGATTTGGTTTGGCAACAATACCAAAAATCGGATAATTTGACGGATCGGATATCGGCCCTTAATATATTGGTCAATCAAAATTTACCGCATAAGGAAGAAGCCCTTGCCGATTTCTATCATCGGTATGACGGGGACGATTTGGTTTTGAATAAATGGTTTGTAATTCAGGCTATGGAACCGGTGGAAGAGACTTTGGATACGGTCAAAAAACTGTTGGATCATCCGGTCTTTGATTATAAGAATCCGAATAAAGTGCGGGCTCTGTTGGGTGCTTTCGGACGCAATTTGACTGCTTTTAACCGGGCCGACGGAGAGGGATATCGCTTCTATGCCGGACAATGCGCTTTACTGGATCGAATCAATCCGAAAATCACGTCGAATTTGTTGACTGCCTTTGCCAAATTTAAAAAATTTGATGTGGCCCATCAGGCGGCTGTTCGGGCGGCATTGAATGAGCTCTTGGCTTTGCCGACATTGTCGGTCAATGCTCGGGAAACGGTGGAACGTATTTTGGCTTAATCACAGAAAGGAGAATCAAGAGATGGAAAACGTTGAACAAGAAATTACAAAATTGAACGAATGGAATGCTCAGGGCCGGTTTGCCGAGGTTTTGGCCGAAACAAATACGGATTTGGCAACCATTACGGATGATAATATTGAAGAAGATGTTGCCTCCCTTTATGTGGTTCAGGGGAATGCTCTATACGGGCTCGGTCGTTTGGAAGAAGCGTTGACGGCTTATGCCAAAGCGATTGAGTTGGATACGTTTGATGTGCAGGCCCGGTGCAATTACGGATCTACTCTGTATTCGTTGGGGCGGTATGTGGATGCGTTAAATGCTTGTGATGCTGCAATTTTGACGGATGAGGATTTTGCTCCGTCTTATGTTAATGCAGCCCACTGTCTGGTGGCTTTAAAGCATGAAGAAGAAGCCGTTTATGCTTTGCAGCAGGCTTTCTCGCTGGAACCGGAAAATGCCGAGTTAGGCCGGGTCGTTGCCGATATGGCCGCAGATTTGGATGATTTTGAGGTTGCTTTGGATACCTACTTAAAGGTGGCGGCACTGCCGGATACAAAGGATGATGTTCAACAAGCCATTCATGATTTCTTTGTGAAATTTAAGTCCAATCCGGATGTGCCGCGTAATGATTGGATGAAAGGTGTTGACCAATGGCGTTCCGAATTTTCAAATAATCCGGAAGTGTTGCGTCTGTCCGGAGAACTGATACGGAGTTGATAAAAAAGTTGCTTTTTATCCGAAATCGGTGTATATTCAAAACTGAATTGTTTAATTTTTAAGAAAGGATAATCACATGGCAGGCAGTATTAATAAAGTTGTTTTGGTCGGAAATTTGGGCCGTGATCCGGAAATTCGTCATACTAATGCAGGACAAAAAATTGCTCATTTATCGGTGGCAACATCGGATACCTGGCGCGATAAGAACGGTGAACGGCAAGAACGTACCGAATGGCATCGGGTTGTTATTTTTAACAACACATTGGCAGAATTGGCGGAAAAGTATCTGCGTAAGGGATCAAAAATATATGTAGAAGGCTCATTACAGACACGGAAGTTTCAGGATGCTTCGGGACAAGATAAGTATACGACAGAAATTGTCCTCAGTTCCTATCGCGGAGAATTGGTGATGTTGGATAATCGTAATGGTTCACCATTTGATAATGCGGCGTCGACTGCTTCGGATATGTCGACGGATAATACAGCCTCTAATGGTTGGGATTCGGCCCCGACGGAGACAAATGGCGGATTTGATGATGAGATTCCGTTCTGATCGTAGTTTATCATAAAAAAAACCGGCCTTTTGTGGCCGGTTTTTTTAGGTCAGACAACCTGTAAGCCGGGTTTTGTCGGGGATAATCATTCGTCTGGGACGGACATTACTGGCCGCCTCTAGCGACTTACCTCTTGTTGCCCGGGCAGAAATACCCGTTTGACGAAAAATAAATTTTCGGACAACTTCACTTAGTCTTGCTTCCGATAGGGTTTGTCAGGCCACCTTTGTTACCAAAAGTGCGGTGGGCTTTTACCCCGCCGTTTCATCCGTTCCATGGCATGCCATGGTGGTTTGTTTTCTGTGACGCTTTCCGTCGGGTCACCCCGCCCGGACGTTATCCGGTATCGTATTTCTGTGAAGCCCGGACTTTCCTCAAATACCCGAAAGTATCAGCGATTATCCGGCTGTCTGACCGACAACAGGATATCAAAAAAAAATAGATTTGTCAAGGTGTTTTACGGGGCCCTTAACAGTGCGAACGGGGCTCCTGAAAAATCTGATAAACTTCCTGATAGGGAATAACAACCGTATGATCCTGAGGCAATTGTTTTGATGCCGTTACGGTTAGCCATCCGTGTGATGAAGCGGCTAAGGCCAGCAATGCGTGAATAATCTTTGTTTCTTCCCGACGTGGCAAATTGGATGATGCGCTCATAAAGAACGGTTCAATCGGTTTTTCAATCCGTTTCATTTGAATGTAAAAACCGCTTAAACAAGATAATCGAACCATTTTTTGAATATCTTCAAAATCCGTTGCTAAATCCCGAGATAAACTTAACTGTCCGATATGGATAGTGGCTTTCCCGGTTTGATTCCAGTATTGTTGTATTGATTGTTCTGCTTCTGTCATAAAAATTCTTTATCCTTGATAAGGATATTTTATCATGAATCGCCATTTTGTCAAGTGTTCTTAAAAAAAAGGTCTCTGTCCGAGGGCAGAGACCCCTTATTTGCGATATAAATTATAAAGCCGCTTTGGCTTTTTCAACCAATTCGGCAAAGGCTTTTGCATCATTCAAAGCAATATCTGCCAGAACCTTGCGGTCCAAAGCAATACCGGCTTTGGCCAGGCCGTTCATGAATTTCGAATAAACCATTCCGTTTGCGCGAACAGCCGCATTAATGCGGACAATCCACAATTGACGGATTTCGGTTCTCTTTTTCCGACGATCCCGATAAGCATATTTCAAACCTTTTTCAACTTTTTCTTTTGCAACGGTGTAAACCTTAGAATTACGGCCGCGATAGCCTTTGGCTAATTTTAAGATTTTATTATGTTTTGCACGAACAATCGTGCCGCGTTTAACTCTTGCCATTGTGAAACCTCCTTAATGCAAAAACTTTTTAACGATGTTGGAAACAACGGTCGTCAGAACATGACTGCCGCGGGCATTCCGTTTCATCTTTTTGGGTTTATTCATTAACAGGTGGCGTTTGGCAACGTATCCGCCTTTAATTTTTCCGGTTGCTGTTGTTTTAAAGCGTTTTTTGATAGCGCTCTTACTTTTTAATTTTGGCATTTTCTTTTCCTTATAAAGTCAAAAGTTGTTAAAAAACGGGCGGAAGGCAGCCAATTTTATTTCAGCCTCTTTGCCCAAACAGGGGCAGTATAGTCTATTTTATTTCAAATGTCAAGAGAATAATCAAATTGACAGGTTTTATACACAATGTGATAAAACTTGATTTTTTGACATTTTTGGGTTAAACTGCGACTTAATCTTAAAAGGAAAGTCTATGCAGATTATTACGTTCGGATGTCGATTGAATGCCTTTGAAACGGCTGTGATGAAGCAGTTGGCGAATGAGGCATTGGATGATGTTATCTTAATCCATACATGCGCCGTGACGGCCGAAGCCGAACGCCAATGTCGCCAGGCCGTGCGTCAGACAGCCCGTAAAAATCCCGATAAAAAAATCATTGTGGCCGGTTGTGCTGCACAATTACATCCGGAAGTGTTTGCCGCAATGCCAGAAGTTTTTCGTGTCTTGGGAAATCATGAAAAATTGACGCGAGAAACGTTGCTTCACGGGGGACGGGTGCAGGTCGGTGATTTAGAAGAACCACAACCGCTTCTTCCGATTTTGAAACAATTTGACGGCCGGGACCGGGCGTTTTTGCAAATCCAACAGGGATGTAATCATGCCTGCACTTTTTGTATTGTGCGTCAATTACGTGGACGTAACCAGGGACTTGCCCCGGATCAGGTAATTGAACAAGCACGTATTTTTGTTCAAAACGGCTTTTCCGAAATTGTGTTGACCGGGGTGGACGTGGCTTCGTATCCGCAGGGATTATGGATGATTACAAAACGTTTATTGAACGAGGTGGATGGTTTGAAACGGCTTCGTTTCGGGTCATTGGATCCGGCCGGGGTCGGGGATGAATTTTTAGATTTGATGGCTAAATATCCCGCGTTGATGCCGGCGGTTCATTTATCAATTCAGGCCGGTGATAACCTGATTTTGAAACGGATGGGTCGGCGACATACATTTGAAGATGTAATTTCCTTTGCTGAAAAATTAAGACAGGTTAATCCTCTGGCAACAATCGGAGCGGATGTTATCGCCGGATTTCCGACAGAAACGGAAGATCAATTTAAGCAAACATTAACTTTGATTAAGGCGGCTGATATAGCCCATGTTCATGTGTTTCCTTATTCGGCCCGTGAGGGGACACCGGCAGCAAAAATGCCACCTGTTCCCAAAAATATTCGTGCGCAGCGAGCCGAGCAAGTCAGAGTCTTAGGAGCAATAATTTATCAAAAATGGCTTGACAAAATGGTTGGACAAACGGTATCTGTATTGGTAGAACAAAACGGAACCGGATATACGGAAAATTATTTGCCGGTGCGGGTATCAAAGGGACTGTCCGGTCAAATCATAACCGGCTGTATCCGAGGAAAGGAAGGAAATGAGTTGGTTTTCTAAATTAAAGCAGGGATTATCCAAAACGGCTTCTCTTTTTTCGTTTAATCGGGTTGATGCAGCGGATCTGGAAATAATGGAAGAAGCCTTAATTCGGTCTGATGTCGGCTATCAAACGGCCACGGAAATAATGGAGTGTGTGCGTCGTCAAAAACCGGCAGACGGAGAATCACTTTATAAAATTTTATCAGAACAATTGATCCGAAAAATGGAACCGGTGGCTAAGCCGTTGCTCGTTGATCGAAATAAAAAACCGTTTATCATCCTGATGATTGGCGTAAATGGAGCCGGAAAAACAACTACAATCGGCAAGTTAGGACACTTTTATCAGCAACAGGGGCTGAAAGTCGCCTTTGTGGCGGCGGATACTTTTCGGGCCGGAGCAACGGAGCAGTTATGTCGGTGGGGGGAAAGACTCTCTTGTCCCGTCTATACGGGGAATCCGGGTGCCGATGCGGCCGGTTTGGTTTTTGATGCCGTCCGAAAAAGTCAGCAGGCCGGAGATGATGTCCTATTTGTTGATACGGCCGGTCGATTACAAAATCGATCCGATTTAATGGATGAATTAAAAAAAATCAATCGGGTTATCCGAAAATTGGATGCATCAGCCCCGCAGGCAACGGTTTTGGTATTGGATGCTACGGTTGGTCAAAATGCTTTATCGCAGGTCCAAACGTTTCGGGACGATATCGGTGTGACAGGTTTAGTCATGACAAAATTGGACGGCACTGCCAAAGGAGGTATTTTGGTTGCTTTGGCGGATCGATTCGAATTGCCGATTTATGCCATCGGTGTTGGAGAACAAATGGATGATTTGAATGCCTTTACAGCGACGGAATATGTTCAATCCTTGATAGGAGAGCCAAAATGAAACGGTATTTATCCTGGGTGATGGCCAAGGCCGGTCGATTACCGGGAACCAAGTGGCGTCTGATGTTGTTGTTGACATTGGGAATATGGTTGAAATCTCTGGCGTGTGTTTGTTGGGATGTCGGATCTGTTGCTCTGTTGATACAGCGTAATCGTCTTTACACTTTGGGTATGGATATGATTTTGGCAGCCGCAATGCTGGCATCGGTTGGATTTTATCTGTGGCGATTGGAACGAAAAAAAGGAGTCGGATCGGTCGGCCTGGGGAATATGTGTATTTTGTTGGCCGGTTTCGGTCTGCTTTTAAAAGAATACGGTGATTGGCTCAGAATTGATGATTTTCTGTTTATTTTAAAATACGTATTTTATTTGGTTCTGACAACTTCTTTTTGGGCTGTTGCCAAAAGATTTGTGAAGATTCGGTTCACCTCTTTAAAGTTTTTATCCCTGTTTTGTCTGGAACTGGGCAGTATCGGGTTGACCGGTGGATGGATTGTTTTATCAACATTCAGCCCGACGGCTTTATTGATTATATCCTTGTTTGCCATGATCGGATTGGTATTGGTATTTCAAACCATCTTTGACTTAGCCCCTGTTCCGCCGGAATCTTTTATTCGTCGAACCGACGGGATTCAAGATGTTTTTGAACGGCCTCTGGTATTGAATATTTTATCATTGGCATTCGTTTCTTCGGCGGCTCGGGCTTTAACGGAAGCGGTTTTGTATATTAAATTGGAATCCACCGGTATTATGCCGGTGACCGTTTTGGGGCTGGTTTGGGCTTTGTTTGGTATATTAGGGCTGATGATGGTCTTGGTTTTATATCATACCCGATATATCTATACGACTTTATCGGGTATGTTGATCTTCGGTTTCAGTGTGATTGCTACCGGTCGGATGGCCTTAGAAGCTCACAGCGGTCCGGTTGCCAGCGGGTATCTGATGCTGTTGCTGGGGACGCATTTTTATTTGAATGGGTATATGCAACTGTTGCCCCGTGTTTTATCCGGTGGGATAGGGACCCGGTTGAAAAAGCGCATTATGACCGTATCGGCTCCGTTGGGGTTTGTTTTGTGTGGGACAATTTGTTTGAATCTGAAAGGATCGGTGCCGGCCTATTGTCTGATGGGGTTAGGAGGGGCTATTATCCTGATCACGTTACGGGCAACGGCCTTGTATAACCAGGTGCTGTTCCGGATGTTAAAAATGCGAATATGGCGTAACGGTCCGTTAATGATTCCCTATGCCCGAACAGTTTCCTGCTTAAACAAAATGTTAAACGGTTCTTGTGTTGATGATGTGATATACGCCCTTTAAATTTTAAAAACAGCTCATCACCCGCTCTATGAAGCTGCTTTGGTAAAGGCATTATCTCATTCAATGAAAAAAGTGCGCTTGTTTGCTCTGGAACAGATGCGCTTGTTATATCGGTTTCCGACATATCAAAATTTATATCGAAATATTTTAGAACAGGATACCGAAAATGCGGTGCGTCGTGCGGCATTAACCAATTTGATTTTATCGGATTCAAAACCTGAAAAATACTTACCTCGATTAACGGACCGAGTGTTGAAAATTGGTGCTGTTGAGGGTTTTTTATGTTTAGGAAAAACGTTCATGGAACCGGCCGTAACAACCTTAAAAGGACTATTGGAATCAAAAAATTCAAAGGATAATATAGCGGCTTTACGTCTGGTTTTTGAATATCCGCACCCAGTCTTTGCCAAAGAAGTCATGACCCTTTTGAAGCACCCTGAACGCAGGGTTGTCCAACGGGCGTTAATGGCAGCCGGAGCTTTGAAGGATCCACAAATGTTGCCCCGTATTTTCCGGGCTTTGGATGATTCGTTCTTACAGGAATATGCCTTACAGGCATTGGCAATATACGGCAAGTCAGCCCTGCCACCGATTGAAAAAATGATTATAAAAGAACAGACACCGGCATTACAACGTAAACAATTAATTTTATTCCTAGGGTCTTTATCCAGTGGTGAAGGCAAACAAATTTTGCTGCGGGCTTTATCCATCAATAATCAAAAATTACGGAAAACAATTATTCAAAATATTTTAGATTCCCAAATTATTTGGATACAGTCAGAAAAGAAAATGATTCTGCGGCAATGCTTGGAAAGGGACATCAACCGCATTTCCTGGCTGATGCATTTGCGGGAAGTTTTTATGAATGCACCAACCCATGAATCCGAGGAAGCTTTCGGATTCTTTTTGCGGGCTATTCAGGAAGATATTGATGATACGCGGGAGTTGATACTTTATCAACTATTATTGTTGAAAAACAACGAAATGTTTGCCCATGCCGTTCGGATATTATTGACTGATTCTTATGAATTATATCTGCCGGCCATGGGATTGATTCAGGATTTGGTCCCCAATCGTCTGTATCGTAAATTAAAGCCGACGCTTTTGTTGCCGTTATCCCAAAAACGCAAAAACACGTTATCGGGGTTAACTCCGGATGCTGCTGCGGAAGCCTTGGGCGAAGTTATTGTTAATCCGCCATTCGCGGTTAATCATTGGATTCGGGCAACGGCATTGTATGCTTTGCGGCGGCTGGGTTCTCCCGAAGGGATTCCGTTGGCTGAGGCTGCCTTGTCAGATATGCATCCGATTGTATTGGAAGCAGCCGTTTGGGCGTTGGTGCGGCTGCAACCAAATCAGGAATTACTTCATCAAAAATTATTGACTATCCCGACAAGCCGGCTTTCCCGTTTGTCATTGGATCAGTTGTTGGAAAGTTAGAAGAGGAAAAAATGATTACATATGAAAAAGTTTTGGTTCTGAAAAATATTCCGTTTTTTGCCGAAGCATCCGAATTAGCCTTATCGGATTTAATTGCTGTTTGTGAAGAACATACCGTTAAAACCGGTGATATTATTGTTCATGAAGGGGAAGAAAATAAATATCTGTTTATGATATTATTGGGAAATGCTCACGTTATTGACCGAGATGGTGTTTTAATCGCCGAGGTTGGTGCTCGTCAGGTTTTCGGAGAAACAACGGTAATGAGTCCGGCTATTTTACCATACAGGGTGGTGGCTCAAACACAGACAACGTTTCTGCGTGTCAGCGGTGATCAACTTTATCGGATGATGGCATTGCATCCGTCATTGGCTCAGGGCTTTATCGGTGAATTATCCAAGAGATTGCGCCAGTTGCAAATCAAAAATATATAAAAAAGATTTGCTTTTTTTGAAAAAGCATTTTATATTGAACCCATTATGAAAGGGGAAATTATCAATGGTTCAGAAAAAAGCACAGAAGAAAAACAATAAAGCGGTGTTGACACATCAGGCTATACAGCCCGTGAAGCCTAATCCGCTGCCGGTATCAATAGCACCTGTTGCCACACGTTCGGTTAATAATCCGGTCCTGGCTTGTATTTTGTCAATTGTGGTAGCCGTTGTTTATTTCTTTGTCGGCAATTTGTTTATGCAAATGGCCGTTCGGGAAAATTTCTGCCAAATTCGTTATAGTGAAAAAGCAAAACCGATGGGGGAAGTTGTTGCCGTTATTGATGGGGATAAAGTGTATATGTCCGAGATTCGGGAATATGCCAAATCAATACCCCAATTGGCGGACTTACCATTGGAAATGATTTATCCGCAATTGTTGGAAACGGTTGTCAACTCTCGCGTTTTGCAACGGGCAGCCGAAAAGGCCGGTGTGGAAAGTTTGGCCGCGGTGCAACAATCTCTGCAAATAGCGCATGATCAGATTATTGCCCAAGCTTATTTGGACCGACGTTTAAAGGCTATGCAATCGGATAATCGGTTGCAGCGGCTGTATGAAGAAGAAATGAAATCTTTTAAACCGGTTGAAGAAGTGCATGCCCGCCATATTTTGGTTAAGACGGAAGAAGAAGCAAAAGACATCTTAATTCAACTGAGAGCCGGTGCTTCTTTCGGTATGTTGGCAAATAAATATTCTTTGGATAAATCCAGTCCGGATGGTGACTTGGGATATTTTACCGAGGATATGATGATTCCTGAGTTTGGAAAAGCCGTGTTTGCTTTAAAGGTTGAGCAATTATCCGAACCAATCAAAACGCCGTTCGGATGGCATGTTGTTTTATTGGAAGATCGCCGTCAAACGACACCGCCGGCTTTTGATGAAGTTAAGTCCGATTTACGCAAGATTTTGATGGAACAGGATATGAAAACGGTTTTAGAAGATGAACGTAAGATTCAAAAAGTGATCATCAAAAAACCGAAGTTATAAATCGAATATATCATGCCATCGGGGAGGCTTCGTCCTCCCCGATTTTTTGTGATTTTACAGAACCGTAAAATAACCGAAAATCGGTTCTTTTTTCATGAAAAAAGATTGCAAAAATATTTAAAATCCGATATACTCGATGAATACTATGAAATGTTTGTTTTTAAAGGTGTCATATGGAAGCAGTATCTCACATTCCGGTTTTATTGGATGAGGTGTTGGAATACTTGAATTGTCGGACAGGGGGAACCTATATTGACGGAACCTTCGGTGCCGGCGGATATACCCGTGCCATTTTGGATGCCAATGCAAATAATCATGTTATCGGCTTTGATCGGGATCCAGATGCGACCGTGGCCGGTTTAACGGTTGAGGGACAATACCCGAATCGCTTTTCCTTTATTCATGATTGTTTCGGGAATATGGCAACCTATTTGGATGAACCGGTTGACGGTATCGTTTTGGATTTGGGCGTATCTTCTATGCAAATTGATGAACCGGGACGCGGTTTTTCCTTCCGATTGGACGGGCCGTTGGATATGCGGATGGGGCAGACGGGAAAATCCGCTAAAGACTATGTGAACAGCTTGTCGGAAAAAGAGTTAGCAGATATTATTTTTACATATGGGGAAGAAAAAGCCTCTCGTCGAATTGCATCGGCCATTGTTCGGACACGGGGACAACATCCGATTGTCACAACGGCACAATTGGCAGACATTATTCATTCTGTTATGCCGAAACCAAAAGATGGCTCCGACAGTGCCATGCGCACGTTTCAGGCTTTACGGATTTATGTTAATGACGAATTGGGAGAATTAGAGCGGGCATTGGATGCCGCTGTTCATCTGTTAAAACCAAACGGACGTTTGGTAGTTGTCTCCTTTCATTCCTTGGAAGATCGGTTGGTTAAAAACTTTTTGATACATAATTCAACGGCGCATGTGCATCAAAACAGGTATGCTCCCGAAATGAAAACGGAAGCCGGTTTGTTTCATATCATGACCCGTAAGCCGGTTACGCCGGGGGACGTTGAACTTGTGAAAAATCCCCGTTCGCATTCGGCCAAATTACGGGCGGCTTGGAGGCAAGCTTAAATGAAACGATGGTTGGTTGATTTGGTTTGTCTGTTAATGGCAATGGGAGCCTGTATTCAGATGTTTGCTCTGAAATATCGTGTCATTGACAAGGAAGAAGAATTAAAAACCATCCACCGGCAGATTTTAAAGGATAGTCGGGATATTCATATGTTGGAAGCTGCCTGGGCCAGCCAAAATAATCCGGAAACACTTTACCGTTTAGTGGTGGCCCAAACGGGATTAAAGCCGATAGAGGCTGATCAGATGGTTACGCTGGATTCATTACCGATGCGCTTGGTGCCACCACCAATGGTGAAACCGGATTTTTCTGATGAGAATGAGGCTTCCCAATGATGCATCGTAAACGGGAAACATATTATTATGTCGGTGTTGAGATTCCGTCTCGGGGATTGGATCGATATCGATGCCTGGATGTGGCGACTAAGGGTGTTTTAGCAACGGCAAAGTCGCGAACAAACCTGATTATGGCAGTTATTTTGTTGGCTTTTATGATCATTATCGGACGCCTTTATTTTTTGACTGTTGTGAATTACCAAGCCCGTAATTTTAAACCATCCGTTTTAAAAACAGATGTGGCTTTTGGGCGAAAAAATATTTTGGATCGGAACGGTATTGTGTTGGCGACCAATATCCCGACCAAGGATCTATCTGTCAATCCGCAAAAAATAAAAGATCCGGAACAAACGGCTCGGGCTTTGGTGCGTGCACTGCCGGATTTGAAATATGATGAAGTTTATGAAAAGTTGACCAGTTCCGCTAATTTTAAGTATATTAAACGCAATATCAATATGAATGAATGGGAATCGGTTTTATGGGTCGGTAATCCGTATTTGGAAGAAGTTGATAATGAAAAAAGAGTTTATCCCCAGGGGCGATTATTTGCGCATATCCTGGGCGGCGTCAATGTGGATAATATCGGCATTGCCGGTTTGGAAAAGGCCCATGAAGATGAATTGCAACAGGGGGATATTACCTTATCATTGGATACGACCGTTCAGGGAATCGTTCGGCGTGTTTTGACAGAACGTATTCAAAAATATCAGGCTGTCGGCGGTTTCGGTATCGTGATGGATGTCAATAATGGGGAAGTGTTGGCACTGGTTTCCTTACCGGATTATGATCCGGAACAACCTGCGACACAGGCTACTATGTCGGATCGGTTTAATAAAGCAACGGTCGGGACGTATGAGTTCGGTTCTGTTTTCAAATTATTCAATACGGCAATGGCTTTGGAAAACGGGGATATTCGGCCGACGGATTCATTTGATGCAACCCGTAATTCTTTAAAAATCGGTAAAAAGATTATTGAAGATTTTAACGGCGGCGAAAACAGATCTTTATTGGTGCCGGAAATTTTAATGCATTCTTCTAATATCGGTTCTGCCCGGATAGCTTTGAAGGCCGGATGGCAAAAGCAAAAGGCCTTTTTTGAACGGTTAGGCTTTTATGATCAATTAGATATTGATTTGCCGGAAAAAGCTCGAACACAGGTCCCTAAACAATCCGTTTGGCCGGTCATTACATCGGCAACAGCGGCTTACGGCTATGGGATTTCCGTATCGGCATTACACGTGATTGCTGCGGTCAGCGCGATTGCCAACGGAGGGTATTATCATACCCCGACTTTTATTAAAGGTGGGAATGACGGAAAGCCGGAAATTCAGGTTATCTCTCCGAACGTTTCCGAACAAATGCGTCATATGATGTGGGCGGTTATCAATTGGGATATTAAAAAGAATAATCCGGTCCGGCCCTATGCCGTCGGTGGTAAGACAGGAACGGCCGATATGATGGTGCAAGGTAAATATAACAAGAAAAGTTCTCGGACCAGTTTTGTTGGCGTTTTTCCGATGAATCGTCCCGAATATGCTGTCTTGGTCACCATTGAAGACCCTAAAAAAATAAAAGAGAACTGGTACTTTAATAATGCCGGTTGGACGGCAAAGCCGACCGGGGAAGAGATTATTGCCAAAATAGCTCCTTATTTGGGAGTTATGCCGCAGGAGCGGTGGGAGCAACCGGCCTATATTGAACGGGCCATTCAAGTCAGTCAGGAGCATAAAAAAAGAAAATGAATTTATCAACATTACTCAAACAAATCGGTATAGAAACAAAAGGACAAAATTTGCCGGATATAACGGGCTTGGCTTTGCGGGCGGATGAGGTGCAGGCCGGTTTTGTGTTTGTAGCATTGAAGGGCATTAATAAAAACGGGATTGATTTTATTCCGACCGCTATTCAAAACGGAGCCGTTGCAGTGCTGGCCGAACAAGACATTTCGGCATCCGTGCCGGTTGTTGTCTTGCCGGATTTAAGGCGAAAGGTATCCCGTCTGGCGGCTGCTTTTTATCCATCTGAAAAAGTTATCAAATTGGCGGTGACGGGGACGAATGGAAAAACTTCAACGGTGTTTTATGTGCAACAATTGTTAAATCGCTTGAATATTCAGGCGGCCAGTTTAGGCACTATCGGAATCGACATCGGGACGAATCATACGGCCGGTCATATGACAACACCGGATGCCGTGGCATTGAATAAAACATTAAATCATCTGCAAGCGCAAGGGATTCGGGTCGTGGCATTAGAAGCTTCCAGTCATGGTTTGGATCAAGGGCGTTTGGACGGATTAACATTTGCGGCCGGCGCTTTTACCAATTTAACCCAAGACCACTTGGATTATCACAAAACGATGGAAGCATATTTGGCCGCCAAAGAACATTTATTCGCCGATTATGTGACTGCCGGCGGGTTTGCGGTTTTAAATGCGGATGATTCGTCTTTTGAACAATTAAAAACCATAGCCTTAAAACAAGGCGAAAAAGTTATTTCTTATGGTCGAAAGGGAATGGATTTGCAACTGATTCAACAAAAACCAACTACCGATGGCCAAGATATAGTGTTAAAAGTATTTGGAAAAGAATATGCAACTCATTTAAATATCGTTGGCGATTTTCAAGCATCCAATCTCTGTGCGGCTTTGGGGCTCTGTTTAGGGGCTGGAGCCAAAGTTGAAGATTTAATTCCTTTATTGCCGACATTACAGGCTCCGACCGGTCGCTTGGAGTGGATGGGGGCAACACCGACCGGTGGGCAAGTTTTTGTGGATTATGCTCATACACCGGATGCTGTGGAACGGGTTTTAAAATCTTTGCGGGCACATACCGAAAATCGGTTAATTTGTGTGTTGGGTTGTGGCGGTAATCGGGATACGACCAAGCGGCCTTTGATGGGGGCTGCCGCAAATAATTTGGCTGATGTCGTCTATGTGACCGATGATAATCCGCGTTTGGAAAATCCGGCCGATATCCGTCGGGCAATTATGGCGGCCTGTCCCAAAGGAATTGAAATGGGGAATCGGGAAGAAGCCATTCATGCGGCTATTGCCGATTTACGGGCCGGTGATGTTGTCGTTTTAGCCGGTAAAGGACATGAACCTGGACAAACGATCGGCACAACGGTCTATGCGATGGATGATCGGATTGAAGCAAAATTGGCTATTTTAAATCAGACAAAACAACCGATTTGGAATGCGGCGGATTTGGCGTTGGCCTTGTCTGTCCGTGTTCCGAAGCGTGTAGCTGCCTACGGTCTTTCCATAGATACCCGAACCATTCGGTTAGGGGATTTGTTTATTGCCTTAAAAGGAGAACAATCCGATGGACATGCCTATGTCAAAATGGCTGTTGAAAAAGGGGCTGCCGCCTGTATTGTTGATCATTTGGTGGAACAGGTTCCGCCGGAAAAACAAATTTTGGTATCTGATACGATGGAGGCTTTGAATACATTGGCTAAATTTGCCCGAATGCGGAGTTCGGCAACCTTTATCGGTGTGACTGGATCTTCGGGGAAAACAACGGCCAAAGAAATGTTAAAAGCCTGTTTACGTGTTCAAGGAAAAACACATGCGACGGCAGGTAATTTTAATAATCAAATCGGAACGCCACTGACTTTGGCATCTATGCCGACGGATACCCGATATGCCGTTATTGAAATGGGTATGAATCATGCCGGTGAATTGATGCATTTATCCGATATGGTTCGACCGGATGTGACCTTAATTACTTCAATCGGATCGGCGCATCGGGAATTTTTTAAAACAGAACAGGATGTTGCCACAGCCAAGTCGGAAATTTTTGATTATCAAAATCGGCAGGGCACGGCTGTTCTAAATGCGGATAGCCCGTTTTACGCCTTTTTGAAAGAGGCCGCTTTGGGACAAAACATTCAACATATTTGTTCCTTTGGAGAATATGCCCGGGCGGATTATAAAATCATTTCCGAAACTATAACAGCAGAAGGAACCGATGTCGTGTTTGAAGCCTGTCATCAACCCTATCAAATGCGTTTAAATTTCTTGGGACATCATTTTGTGATGGATGCTTTGGGCGTTTTAGCTGTTGTTCAGGCCGCCGGCGGTAATATTGAATCGGCTATTTCAGCCTTGGCAACGGTTCAGCCGGTTGCCGGTCGAGGTGCTCTTTTGACGATTGATTGGCAAGGGAAAAAAATAACCGTTATTGATGATGCTTATAATGCTAATCCGTCGTCGATGGCGGCGTCTATTGCTTCATTGGGATTGCGCCGAGGAAAACGTAAAATTGCCGTTCTGGGCGATATGCTGGAACTGGGAAATACGGCAGTCCAAATGCATATGAATTTAAAAGCGAATTTAGAGGCTGCCGGGGTGGATAAAGTCTATACGGTCGGGCCGTTAATGAAAGAACTTTTTGAACAATTATCGTCCGATCAAAAGGGTGGTTGTGCCGATAAGGCTGCCGATATCGTCCCGATTTTAACAACCGATTTACAGGAAGGTGATATCGTTTTGGTTAAGGCCTCTCACGGAACCGGGTTACAAGTCATTATTCAAGCGTTGAAAGGAAATAAATAATGTTATATTATCTTCATTTATTGAAAGAAACAGTGACACCGTTTAATGTGTTCCAATATTTGACATTTCGGACCGGCGGATCCCTAATAACCGCTTTTTTGATTGTTTTATTGGCCGGACCTTGCTTTATTCGTTGGTTGAAATCAAAACAAGGAGAAGGACAACCCATTCGCTTGGATGGACCGCAAACACACTTGGCCAAAAAAGGAACACCGACGATGGGGGGACTATTGATTGTGGCGGCCGGTGTCCTGTCAACATTATTGTGGGCAAATCCGACAAATCCGTATGTTTGGGTAGTATTGGCTGTTTTTACGGGATTTGGGGCTATCGGTTTCGTGGATGATTACTTGAAATTGACACAGCATAATACGGCTGGTATTTCGGGGAAAAAACGTCTGGCTATTGAATTTGCGTTCAGTTTTGCGGCTTGTGCGGCCATGATTTGTCTGGAAAACGGGTCGATGGCGACAACGGTGACTATCCCGTTTTTTAAAAATATTTTGATTGATATTGGATGGTTCTATATTCCGTTTGTGTTGATTGTGATTGTCGGAACGGCCAATGCTGTTAATTTAACGGATGGCTTGGACGGCTTGGTCAGTGTACCCATCATTATGTCAATGTTGGTGTTTACGATTATTGCGTATTTATCAGGACATATCGTTTTTGCCGAGTATCTTCATATTTATCATGTGAAGCAGGCTTCAGAGTTAACTGTCTTGGGTGGTGCTTTGATTGGTGGCACATTGGGCTTTTTATGGTATAATGCTCATCCGGCCCAAGTTTTTATGGGTGATACCGGTTCACTGGCCTTGGGTGGCGCTTTGGGAACAATGGCCGTCGCAACAAAACATGAAATCGTTTTGGCCATAGCCGGTGGTATTTTTGTGGTAGAGGCCTTGTCCGATATTATTCAGGTTGGGTCTTATAAATTACGCCATAAAAGGGTCTTTTTGATGGCCCCGATTCATCACCATTTTGAAAAGAAAGGTTGGTCTGAAACAACGGTTGTTGTCCGGTTCTGGATTGTGTCTATTTTATTGGCGTTAGCGGCATTAGCAACATTGAAATTGAGGTAAAAAATGCTTCCTTTTTTAAAACGAATCCGAACAGAATTTTTGACAGCCTATCGGGGATTGGATAAAGCCGTTTTATATAGCGTTTTTATCCTGATGCTGTGCGGATTCTTTTTAATTTTGGCAGCCGGTCCTGCGACGGCCGAAAGAACACATTTTCCAACCTATCATTTCGTTATTCGTCAGGTCATTTGGTTGATTCCGACGATAGTGGCACTGATTGTGACGGCTATTTTACCGGTGCGTCGTATCCGGCAATTATCGGGGTTAATCCTGATGGGGGGAATCCTGTGTATGATTTATATCATTTTATTCGGTGCCCGAACAAAGGGAGCCGCTCGATGGTTGACCATCGGTCCGATTGGATTACAACCGTCCGAGTTTGTAAAACCCGCTTTTGCCGTTGTATGTGCCTGGCTATTGGCATCCGGCAGATTGATTAAAAAATTTCCGGGATATATATTGGCTGTTATGCTTTATGCCATTGTCGGATTTTTATTGCTGAAACAACCCGATTTCGGTATGTTTTTGACCATTACAGCTATCTTTTTTGTTCAATTGTTTTTATCGGGAATTTCTTGGTGGCTGATTGGTGGATTAGGGGTATTGGGTGCTGGTCTTTTACCGATAGCATATTTTTGTTTTGAACACGTTCGGTATCGTGTGGACCATTTTTTAGGGTTGGAAGCCGGAAAACCTTATCAAGTTGAAAAGTCATTGGAAACATTACATAATGCCGGCTGGTTTGGAAAAGGTCCCGGGGAAGGAATTGTCAAATATGATTTACCGGATGCTTATACCGACTTTATTTTGGCCGTTTCAGCCGAGGAGTTTGGTTTTATTCTGACGGCATTGCTGGTGTCTGTGTTTGCCTTTGTAATTATGCGGGGGTTCTGGCTTGTACGCAAAGAAAATAATTATTTTTGCCAAATAGCCGTTGCCGGCTTATTGACACAAATTTCTTTTCAGGTTATTGTCAATATGGGGTCAACCTTAAATCTGTTGCCGACAAAAGGGATGACATTACCGTTTATTTCCTACGGTGGGTCATCGTTGGTGTCAATGGGATTGGCATTCGGATTTATTTTGGGTTTGATACACAGCCGAACATTAAGTAAGGGGTTAGAGTAATGAAAAAAGGACAGACAGAGAATCAACAACCGCTCATTTTTGTGACTACCGGGGGTAGCGGTGGACATATCTTTCCGGCCGAAGCCATAGCCGCAGCACTGGTTGAGAAGGGGGCCCGTGTTGCTTTTTTAACGGATCGCCGGGGACAGGCCTTTCAAGGGCTTAAAAATGTTGCTGTTTATCGCCTAATGGCCGAATCGGTGACGGGGCGTTCAATCTTCGGAAAATTGGCTGCCGCCGTTAAACTATATATCGGAACGGTTCAAGCCATCTTTTATTGCTATAAGTTAAAACCGAAAGCTATTGTCGGTGTGGGTGGATATGCTTCAATTCCGGCGGTTATGGCCGGTCATTTAAGCAGAATACCGGTTATATTACACGAACAAAATGCCGTTTTGGGGCGGGCTAATCGTTTTTTGGCAAAAGGGACACGGTTAATTGGAACCTCTTTCCAACCGATGTTGCGGGCACCGAAAGGTATCCCACAGGTTCAGGTCGGTTTACCGGTGCGTGCCGCTATTTTGGCGTGTCGGGGAACGCCTTATCCGAAATTTAAGGATATTTTCCATTTGTTTGTATTCGGGGGTAGCCAGGGTGCTCGGTTTTTTAGCCAAAAATTGCCTGAGGCTTTATTGAAATTAAAACCGGAAATACGGGAAAAAATTGACCTGGTTCAACAGGTGCGACCGGAAGATATGGCTACGGCCCGACAATTTTATGATAAAGCTGGATTTAAAAAAATAACGCTTAAATCTTTCTTCACGGATATGCCGGAACAATTAAAGAAAGCGCATCTGGTTATCGGTCGGGGCGGTGCCGGCACTTTAACGGAATTAATGGTTGTCGGACGTCCGGCAATTATTGTGCCTTTACCGACTGCGGCTGATAATCATCAGGAGGAAAATGCTCGCCTTTTTTGCGATAAGGGAGCCGGATGGATAGTTTTGGAAGCCGATTATCAGCCCCAAACGTTGGCCGATCGGTTGGAACAATTGATAACGCATCCGGAACGGTTGGAAAAAGCCGCCCAGTGTGCTTATGATATTGCGCCGGAAAAAGCTGCTGAAAAAATGGCTGGTGCTATTCTGGATATTGTTAAAGGAAATCAAAAATGAAACTGCCTCTTCCATTGAAAAAAATCCATTTTATCGGTATCGGCGGCATCGGGATGAGTGCAATTGCCGAAATGTTGCATGATATCGGCATTTCGGTTCAGGGATCGGATGCCGTTCAAAATGCCAATACGCTTCGGGTAGCCAAGCAGGGGATCCCGGTCTTTATCGGCCATGATTTGAAAAATTTGGACGGAGCCGATGCCGTTGTGATATCCAGTGCCATCAAACCCGATAATCCAGAATTGATAGAGGCGCGTCGGCGCGGATTACCCATCGGACACCGTTCCGAAATGTTGGCTGAAATTTTAAAGTATAAACAAAGTATCTGTGTGTCCGGAACACATGGGAAAACAACGACGTCTTCCCTGATTGCCAGTCTGATGATGGAATCAGGTAAAAAACCCAGTTTTATTATCGGTGGCATTTTGAATGCCAAAGCATCAAATGCGCAGTTGGGAAAAGGGGATTGGGTTGTTGTGGAGGCTGATGAATCGGATGGTTCTTTTTTGCGCTTACCGACTACGATTTCCGTAATTACTAACATTGATCCCGAACATTTGGACTACTATCGCACATTTGAAAATGAAAAAAATGCCTATCGGACTTTTATTCAAAAAACGGCCTTTTACGGATGTACAGTGGCCTGCTTTGACCATCCGGTCGTGCGGGAGTTAATTGCCTCGGTTCCCGAACGAAAAATTATTACTTACGGATTGAGTAAACAGGCCGATGTTCATCCGGATCATATTCGCCCGACTAAAACGGGTTTTGTGTTGGATGTTTTTGTGCGGCAGGGGCATAAATTTCGAAAATTGAAGGATGTGACCCTATCCTTAATGGGAGAACATAATATTGCCAATGCAATGGCTATGGTGGCCGTCGGATCTTATTTAAATCTATCGGATAAGGCCATTCGAAAAACGTTATCTTCGTTTAAGGGGATTCAAAGACGGTTAACATTGCGGGGCTCTATCGGGCACGAAGTTTATATTTATGATGATTATGCTCATCATCCCGTTGAAATACGGGCAACAATAAAGGCTTTGAAAAACAGTGCACCGCATCAGGTTATTGCTGTTTTTCAACCGCATCGTTACACCCGATTACGGGATTTATGGCAGGATTTTTTGGGCGCTTTTGACGAAGCTGATGCTGTCTTGGTGTGTGATGTCTATTCGGCCGGTGAAAGCCCGATTCCGGATATAACAGGGGCTAAGTTTGCGCAAGAATTATCGCAAAAACATCGCCAAGTGCAATATGTGCCCGATTTTGAAAATTTACCGGTGGCTTTACAAAAAGTATTACAGCCGCAGGATTATATCGTTTGTTTGGGTGCCGGTTCCATTTCGGCACAATCCGTGGTGTTGGCTCAAAAAATGAAGGGAATGGTTAAATGTTAAAGTGGTTAAAACACCTATTCTATCATACACGATTAAGACGGCGGATGCCGGTATTGCGTGGACGTGTTTTGGAAGATGAGCCGTTGGCCAAAAAAACATGGTTCGGTGTCGGAGGAACGGCCGATATTTATGTTGAACCGGCCGATACGGATGATTTAGCGCACCTGGTTAAAACACTTCCGGATGAACCGCTGACGATTTTAGGAGCAGGTAGTAATGTCCTTGTTTTGGATGGCGGGATTCCGGGGATTACCGTTCATTTGGGAAAATCGTTTTCTTACATTCGGGTTCAGGAAGACCGATTGATTTGTGGTGCCGGTGCTTTATTAAAAGATGTGGCCCGTGTGGCCGAAAAAAACAATATTGCCGGATTGGAATTTCTGTCCGGTATTCCGGGGTCGGTCGGTGGGGCCGTTCGGATGAATGCCGGGGCTTTTAAACAATCATTGAGTGATCGAATGATTGCGTTGAAATCTATGACGGGAAACGGGGATATATCTGATATCGATCCGAAACAAATGAACATTTTTGAGTATCGTAAGTGTTATTTGCCAGAAGATTGGATTTTTCTGGAAGTTATTTTACAGGGTGAAAAAGTTAAAAACGGTGATGATATTCGGGCTAAAATGCAACAGTATAAGAAAAAGCGGGAAGCATCTCAACCGCAAGGTGTGCGAACAGCCGGCTCTACATTTAAGAACCCAGACGGATTACAGGCGTGGAAATTGATTGATAAAGCGGGTCTGCGTGGTTTTCGCGTTGGAGGTGCCGTCGTATCAGAAAAGCATGCTAATTTTTTAATTAACGATAAAGGGGCGACAGCGGCTGATATTGAAAATCTGGGCGAAAAGATTCGCGAGAAAGTAAAAAAGGAACAGGGGGTCCATTTGGAATGGGAAGTGCGCCGTTTGGGGGTTCGAAAATGAAAAAGGTTCTGGTGCTTCAAGGCGGATTGTCCAGCGAACGAGATATTTCACTGATGAGCGGACAAATGGTGGCAACGGCTTTGAAAACTGCCGGTTATACGGTTGTTTCTCATGATTTGACGGCGGATACAGATTTATTTTTAAAAACAGTCAAACAGGAAAAACCGGATGTCATTTTTAATGCGTTGCACGGCAGATATGGGGAAGACGGATGTATCCAAGGGATGTTGAATCTTCTGCACATACCTTACACGCATTCTGGGGTATTGGCTTCTGCTATCGGAATGAATAAGAATATGACCCGGCAATTAGCTGATCGAATCGGTATTTCGGTGGCCGAAGGCGGTCTGATGACAAAGGCAATTTTTCAAACAAAAAATTTTAAATTTCCCTATGTAGTCAAACCAAACGGGGATGGTTCTTCCGTCGGTGTCTTTATCGTTCATTCCGAATTGGAAAAACAAGAAATGTTGGCTACGTGGCTCCCGGATGAGAAAAAGTTGATTGAAACCTACATTCCGGGACGGGAATTGTCAGTAGCTGTTTTGGATGATCAGTCTTTGGGAGTAGTCGAAATCATTCCCAAAACCGGTTATTATGATTTTAAGAACAAATATACGGATGGAGCAGCCATTCACGAAATTCCGGCAAAGATACCAGAGACTATTGCTCGGCAAGTTATGACAATGGCCGAACAGATACATCGTGAAATTGGTTGTCGCGGTGTATCGCGAAGTGATTTCCGATTGGATGATGTGACGGATGCTGGGAATCCGAAAGCCGTTTTTTTAGAAATCAATACAAATCCGGGTATGACACGATTGTCCCTTGTGCCGGAAATTGCCCGAATTTGCCAGGGTATGAGTTATGAGCAACTTGTTTCCCGATTGGTGGAGGAAGCCACATGCGACGCGTAAAACAAAAAAAATCGTTTTTAAAAAGTAAAACCGGAATGGGTATTTTTGTTTTAATCATGTTGACCGTTGGGGGATTTTTCCTGCGCCCTTATATTCAGATGGCCGGAGAAAAAGTTCGGGAATTTTATCGACAAACAACCGAGAAAGCTGATTTGATCTTGGAACAGATTACCGTTGAAGGCCGCAATCGAACCGGTTTGGATGAATTGAATAAAGCTTTATCCGGTGTTGAAAAAGGTATGCCGATTTTTGATATTTCTTTGACGGAAATTCAGGAAAAAACCGAGGCGCTACCCTGGGTTAAAACAGCCGTTATTGAGCGGCATTGGCCATCAACACTTTATATCAGAATTGTTGAAAAAACGCCGATTGCCGTGTGGCAGAACAATAAAAAATATCTGCCGCTGGACGAAGACGGAAAGCCTATTCCGGACAGTGAAACACACTTACCGGACAATCTGATTTTGGTTGTTGGTCAGGATGCGCCGGCTCGGACACCGGCGTTGTTGAAAGCCTTGAATAATTACCCGGATATTCGGGAAAAAGTTCGTTCGGCCGTGCGAATCGGACAACGTCGTTGGAACCTGAATTTAAATGAAGTTGACGGTATCACAGTTCAATTGCCCGAAGTTAATATTGACAGCGCTTTGTCCCGATTAAATACGGCCATTGAGCGGGATAAAATTTTAAAACGGGATTTACAATTGATTGATTTGCGTCTGGCAGAACGCGTCAGGATTCAGTTAAAGGAAAGGAAATAGGTATGTTTTTGTTTCGGACCAAGGCCAAGTCATACATCACCGTTTTGGATATTGGCACGTTTAAGGTTTGCGGTTTTATGGCGCACTTGATGGCCGACGGAACGCCTGAAATTATCGGCGTCGGCTTTGCCGAAGCCAAAGGAATCAGCGCCGGCACGATTGTTGATTTGGATAAAGCAACGGAGTGTATCGGCGCTGTTTTAACGCAGATTGAACGACAGGCTGGTCATGCGGTTGAATCGGTGACGGTGAATATATCATCGGCTCATTTGAAATCCCATCATTTATCCCGTGAAACGGCCATTGATGATGATCACCCCATTACAGCGTCGGATGTAAAACATTTGGTGGATGAAATAATTGCCTCTGTCCCGCCGGAAGAAAATGTACTTCACAGTTGCCCGCTCAGTTATACTATCAACAAAGATCAAATTGTTGCCGAACCGTGGGGGCTTTATGCGGACAGCCTGAAAGCCTATGTGCATGTCATAACCATTCAGGAAACAGAACTAAAAAATTTGGTAACGGTTTTGGATCGGTGCCACGTAGATATGGATTACAAAGTGGCGACTCCTTATGCAACGGCATTGGCTGTGTTGACGGATGAAGAAAAAGATGTCGGTGCAACCCTGTTGGATATCGGGGCCGGGACGACCTCATTTGCTTTGTTTATGAATGGATGGCTGATGCATTTGGGCTTAATCCCGCAAGGGGGTAATCAAATGACGCGGGATATAGCCCGAGGGCTCAGTTGTTCCATGACAACGGCGGAACGGTTAAAAACGTTAAGCGGTGCCGCCTTTTTATCACCACGGGACGAACTGGAACGATTGATTGTGCCGATGATTGGTGAAGAAACCGAAAACAATACCCATATCCCGCGATCAGAATTGATAAAAATAATCATTCCCCGCTTGGAGGAAATCCTGGAACAGGTTGGTATCCGATTGAACCAGCGCGAATCATTCAGTATGGCAGCACATCGAATTGTTTTGGCCGGCGGAACAGCACAATTACAGGGAATAAAGGAAAAAATAGAGGCAGTTTTGAATACGAATGTGCGAATTGGTAAAGCAAATGTAATAAAAAACTTGCCAAATCAATTTGATTCATATACATTCTTAACATGTATCGGGTTACTCCGGTATGTGATGGCGCAAACAAAAACGGTGGCGACAAAGCATTTCCGGGGGCAAAACCAACAAAAAAGTCGTTTGGGAAAGGTCTTACAATGGTTGATGAAGTAGTTGAAAATAATGAATTATCTATCGGATTAGCAACACCGCCGCCGGAGGTTTTGCTGACACCAAACATCGGCGTCATCGGTGTAGGCGGTGCCGGTGGTAATGCGGTCAATAATATGATTCAATCGGGATTATCCGGTGTGTCTTTTTTTGCTGCTAATACGGATGCACAGGCTTTATCAAAATCATTAGTTGCCGATAAAATACAGTTAGGGGTTGCTGTGACCAAAGGATTGGGAGCCGGTTCCAATCCGGAAGTCGGTAAAGCGGCTGCCGAAGAATCAACAGATAAAATTCGGGAAGCGTTAACGGGACTGCATTTGTTATTTCTGACGGCCGGTATGGGGGGGGGCACGGGAACGGGAGCGGCCCCGGTAGTGGCCAAATTAGCCAAGGAAATGAATATTTTGACCGTTGGTGTTGTTTCAAAACCGTTTAATTTTGAAGGCAGTCGGCGTATGAAAACAGCTGATCAGGGAATCGTGGAATTACAAAAATATGTGGATACCCTGATTGTTATTCCTAATCAGAATTTATACCGCATTGCCGGTGAAAAGATGACCTTTGCCGAAGGGTTTAAAATTGCTGATAATGTTCTCTGTCAGGGGGTGCGCAGCATTACGGATCTGATTATGAAACCAGGACTGATTAACCTGGACTTTGCAGACGTTAAAACTGTTCTGTCCACAATGGGACGGTCCATGATGGGAACGGGTGAAGCCAGTGGTGAAAATCGAGCCTTAGAGGCTGCTGAGCAGGCTATTTCCAATCCGCTATTGGATAATACATCTGTGAAAGGGGCCCGCAGTTTGTTGTTAAATATTTCGGGCGGTATGGATTTAACAATGAATGAAGTTGATGCTGCTGCTGAACGAATCCGGTCTGAATTAGATCCGAACGCCAACATTATTTTCGGGGCTATTTTGGATGAAGAAATTGCCGGAAAAATGCGGGTGTCGTTGGTGGCAACCGGCATTGATGATATGGTAAACGGCACCGTTGAAACCCAGGTTGAAAAGCCAGTCGTCCCAGAGCCGAAACCAGTTAATGTAACACCACCGGAATCGCCCATTATGCTGTCCGAAAAAACAACTGAAATTAAGGTGGAAACACCTCCTGTTGCAGAAGAGGAAATTTCTCTGCTTCCCAAAGAACCGGAACCGTTTATGATACCGGACCGTGTTGCGGAACCGGTTCGACCGGATATGGTGATTACGTTTGATGAATCGCCGATTGTACCGGAACCAGAGTTGCTGAATGATCCGACACCGATTATGCCGGAGCCGGTTGCTATCCTGGATATTCCTGAGGTCCAACCGGAAATCAATATGGAGCCTAAAAAAGCGGAAGAAAATGTCAAGCCGGTATCCGGCAGCATTTGGGACAGTTTATTTCGTCCGATGAAGAAAAAAACGCCTAAAATAGCGCCTAAAAAGGAAGAACATACCGAACCGTCCTTTTTGGATGATTTGGAATCCGAAATGGATTTGCCACCGTTTTTAAAACAACGGAGATAAACTGATATGGCGGAAAACTTAAAGCCCCGCCAAAGTGCTGTGCGAATTTTGATCCGTATTTTGGCGGAAGGTTTGACGACAGATAAAGCCATTGAAATAGAAAAAGATTATGGGGCTTATTCCGAATCAGATCGGCATTTCATTCGGTTGTTGATTATGACAACGTTGCGGCGTCTGGGACAAATTGACGGGGTCCTTAATAAATTATTGAATCGTCCGTTGCCCGGTAAACAAAGAACAGTTTTAATGATTTTGCGGTTGGCTGTCGCCCAATTTTTGTTTTTAAAAACGCCTGATTATGCGGTGGTTCATACAGCTGTTTCTTTGACCCGTCGTTTCCACTTTGACGGGTTGACCGGATTGGTCAACGGCGTTTTACGTCATTTGATTCGATTACAAAATCCTTTGCAGGGACTTGAAAACCCAGAGGTGAATTTACCGAATTGGCTGTATCGTTCATGGGTTCAAACCTATGGTGAGACGACAAGTAAAGGTATTGCCGCAACTGTCTTAATTCCCCCACCTTTGGATATAACGGTTTTAAAACATCCGGAACAATCAGCCCAAAAGTGGAATGGACAGATTTTATCAACAGGCAGTATTCGGGTTCCGGTTTCCGTGCCGACGGAATTGGCTGATTTTGAAACAGAATGTTGCTGGGTTCAAAATGCAGCCGCTAGCGTCCCAGCACAATTATTGACAAAGCCAAGGGGGAAAAAAATTGCTGATTTATGTGCTGCCCCGGGTGGAAAAACAGCCCAATTAGCAGGAATGGGAGCCTTTGTGACGGCTTTTGATATTTCCGAAAATCGGTTGAAACGATTACGGGAAAATATGGAGCGTTTAGGCCTGTCGGATCAGGTTCGTGTTATTGCTGCCGATGCATTAACTATTCCGTCGGAGCAGCAGTTTGATGCGGTTTTATTGGATGCTCCCTGCTCGGCGACGGGCACGTTGGCGCGTCATCCCGAAATTAAATATCATCGGACGGCAGAAGATGTGATGCGGTTGTCTGATTTGCAGCGTCAACTGTTGAATAAGGCTTTGGACTTAATTCCGTCCGGAGGGGAGGTTGTCTTTTCTACCTGTTCTCTGCAACCTGAGGAAGGTCCCGATGTCGTCGCATTCGTTTTGGACCGAGCCGATATTGTTCCGCCGACGGATATGCGTTGGAAACCATATTTAACAGAACAGGGGGCTTTACGATTCCTGCCGACAGATGGTTTTGACGGTTTTTTTGTATGCTTGCTTCGAAAGAAATAGAGGACTATTTTTTACTGGACAAGAGGAACTTTTTGCCTTATAAATAAACGTATGACAAAAGAAAAAAAGCATACATTAAAGACTTATTTTTTTACGGGATTGTTGGTGACGACTCCGATTGCCGTGACATTTTATTTGGCGGTCCAGTTGTTCAATTATGTGGATAACCATGTGACAGCCTTGATTCCGACAAAATATAATCCGGAAACATATTTACCTTATGGCTTGCCGGGATTGGGTGTTGTATTGTTATTGGTGTTTTTGACATTGATCGGTATGTTGACGGCTAACTATGTCGGGCGATCCTTATTGAAATTCGGTCAGACCCTGATAGAAAAAATGCCGATTATTTCCGGCATCTATAATGCTTTTCGTAAGATTTTTGAAACGTTGTTGAGTCCGGGAAAAAATACCGCTTTTCGGCAACCTGTTTTGGTTGATTATCCCCGACAGGGTATGAAGACAATTGCTTTTTTGACCGGCCCTGTTTATCGGGAAATTCAGGATGTATCTGCTGATGAACTGGTAAGTGTTTATGTGCCGACAACACCTAACCCCACATCGGGATTTTTGGTCTATGTCCCCAAAAAAGATATCGTTCCGTTAAAAATCGGAGTGGATGAGGCCTTAAAGATTATTTTATCCATGGGCATTATCAATCCGGACGATACGCCGGCCCGTAAAAAAGCTTTTCAACGTAAAGCACGCAGTTTGATTAAACGATAACTATTTTAGCGGTATAAGTGGCAATCCGTAAAGTCGCAGATAGCCGGAATCAGGAACTAATTTAAACTCTTGTGGTGTGTCTCGGATAATGAATTTCATCCAATCGGGTAAATCAACATAGTGACGGATGAATTGGTTCAGACCTGTTGTTTGAAGAGTCAAAAAACCTTGATTTTCTTGCGTTCGGATATCTCCTTGAACAGAAAAACGAAATGAATCAATTTGTCCCGACAGTTGTTGAATATGCCACCGTTCATCGGAAAAATCGGCATTAACATTGATGGGATCGGTATCCGATGTCTGAATATGCACTTGAATCGGCCATTTCACCGGGATAGCGACAAAGGTGTGTGGAATTGTGACGGGGGTGTATCCCGCAGGATGAATGGTCAAGTTTTGAATGTCGGCGCAAATTTGAAACGAACAGTCAGCATGTCGAACGGATTCGGCCTGAACAACGGCAAAAGGACCGGATAAATCGGAAATCCATTCCGGTAATTTATGAACGAATTGGTGATTTAATAAACGAATACCCCCCCATGCTGCCAAGCAGATAATAAAACAAACAGGTAAAACTATTTTAATGAAATGACGCATTTCAATCCTTTTCTCGGGCTTTATCATAAAGAAATTTTTTATTTTTTTCAAGCACCCTTAAATGGTTTTACCGCCGGAATGATAAAAAAGGCTTGACAATCCGATGAAAAAGGTGTAAAAAGGCAACATCTTGTCGGAACGTGGCTCAGCCTGGTAGAGCACTACGTTCGGGACGTAGGGGTCGCTGGTTCGAATCCAGTCGTTCCGACCAATTATATAACATAGTATGTGTATACCTACTATGTTATTTTTTTACCCAAAACAATTTAATTATATTTTTCAATGAGTTAATGATGAGTTTGTGGCTGTTTTAGCGGTAATATGACGATACTTTTTTACCGTCCGAAGAAATATCTTGATTTTAAGATGGTTTTATTATATAATAACCAATGACCGTGAAGCCTCAATGCAAAAAGAAGGGAGACCCCATGATCAAAAATAAAATTAAAACAGCAACAAGATATGCTATTTTGTCGGGAATGGCTGTTATAGGGCAAATCGCCTCTACTGACGCCCTCTCCTCCCCCCAACAAGGCGTGAACGCCTCTAAAACCGCTTCTAAGGCGGAAAATCCTTCAAAAAAATATGTGTATGAACGGGATGAAGGATTTATGTTTGAAGCACCGCTTTTGATTACCCCTATGGAGGGGATGAAAATGGCGTGTGCTTTTTCAATGATGACGGATTTGCAACTGGTCAGAAATGGCAGGGTTGAGCCCGTGCATGTGGAAAGAATCACAAAAATGTCAGCGGTAGGGAAACAAACAATTCTAAGCGGTTTAATATCCGTAAAGGAAATGAAAAGTGCATGGGAGCGCATTAACAAGTATATGAAAGCCAAAGGAATTGAGAACTTTGGGGCTCCGTCTGGACAATTGCCCAAGGCATTTAGGGAAGATGTGAACGGTGTTTTAACCACTTGGGTGGTTGATACGAAATCAAAGACCACGCATGAATTTAGTTTTGATAAAGATGGGCGTGAAGTTCCTCCGGATAAGGTAGGAAACGCCAAACGATTTTATCGCTATCATGCGGATACCTTTAATTTTTTGTGTGCCAGAATGGCCGATAACGGATACCTTGCCATAGAAATCGGTCAGATGGAGCATCCGTGCCCGATATTTACTTATCGTGACGGAAAGGGGATAAATTATGTCAGTCTTGGCGGTGTTGCCTATATTGATGACGGTAAAATAATTCGCGCCTATCGTGGAACAACGCAAGAATTGCAACGTGAGCAAGAAATGTTAAAACAACCCCAGAAGAGCAGATAATTATTTGCCAAGGAGGGAAAATGTCGCCCCAAAATAATGTTCCTATTGATAGCCGAAAATTAGAAATATCTCGTATCGTTAGGAAAGCCGAGCGAAGAGCATTAGGTGACTATCTGGAAAAATTAAGGATTTTATCCGGGTTGTCGCAGACACAAAGAGACGGATATTTGAAATTGCTTTCCCACACCCTTCAAGACATTGAGGAACAAATATCACAAATTTCTCGGGTGATTAAACAAAAGATTATCCGATTAAACAACGGTTGGCCGGTAAGTGATATCCGAAAGGCCAAGGCAGATGAATTACGAGCTGACCGAAAAACACAAAGAAATATATCCAAACAAGTAAACACAGATATTCCAAAAATAGGACATATGCGAAAAATATCGCCAGGCGGAGAACGATAGTCTGTTTGGGTCGTATCAAGCATAAAAGAGAAATTTCGAAACCCCAAAAGCCGGAAATAAAAGACTTATTCCCGGCTGTTTTGCATTATTTAAAGAGAAGCTAAGCCGCAACTTCTTCCCGTTGGCAGGGACAGGCCTTTTCTTCCGTGAACCAAACCCGTTCGTCAAATTCGGATTTTTTGCCCTTATTGAATTGGCTATACGGACGGAAATAGCCCATGACCCGTGTCCAACATTCAACCGGTTGACGTTGCGATTCGTTTGCCTTTAAAATTTCTTGATCTGTCATGTGATGCCTCCTGATGATGACGAATACCACTGTATCGTATAAAAGGGGCATCGTCAAGAAAAAAATAAAGCCCGATCAAATTTATGCTAAATCTCCCCGTAAAGCAGCAATGGTAAAGTTGAAGTAATCTCGGCATGAATTGGCCAATCCGACAGGATCTGAAAATAATGCGATAACTCCGTTGGCCAATACATCTGTCCCGGGATGAGGATACTTTACCCGAAAAGCCGAAATATTTGTTATCAGGCGTTCATTATAGCATTCAATAAAGCGCATATATCCGGCCATTAAGTCGAATACGGTTGCCCGGGGTGATAATAATATGGTGTCGGGTTTCAAAAAACAGACATTCTCCGGCATTGATATTATCTCGGCAACTGTCAACGGATTTCGCGGAATAAAGATATTTTTTGAAATAATATGTTGAAAAATTTGTTTAAATTGCCGAACAACCGGGATTGATCCCATAACGGATAATCGAATCGGGCAGGCGCTTTTTAATCTTAGAATGGATCCGACTTGGGTGGCTATACCTAAACGGGAAACAGATAATTTTTGCCGACCGGTGGAAAACAGCAACTGGTTAAGTGATTTAAAGGATTGATAAAAGGTCTCATAATTCGGTGAAAGTCGCCCTAGATTTTGAAGCAACCGATCCATCAGTAATCCTGAAATTTCGGGCCGTAATTGACGAATGGCCTCTTGATATTGTTGTTGGCGGCGATACAAATCGTGGTAGTGATATTTGTTCAAACATTGTATCAACAGGTCATCTTGAATAGCCCGACAATAATCAGTTTTTCCTTTTTGAAAATAGGATTGATAAACCTCTTGTGCCTGGCACAATAAATCGGCTTGATAATTGGCCCTGCGGATAATGGTATCACATTGTTTTTGATTGGTTTCATAGGCGTTGATTAGATTGTCGTATGTTGCCAGCAGATGTGCGGATTCTATCGAATTATCCCCTGTGGGCGCTAATTTATTTTGATGCCGTTGTTTCATTGATTGATTCCTAAATGGATGGTATGCAAACAAGATTTTCCCTTCAACATTAAATAACATAATTTGTTTTTAAAATAGAATAAAATCCTCTTTTTGTTTCTTTTATAAACATTTTTTGTTTAAAATGCAATATAAAAAACAAAAAATGTTATTTATTTCTGTTTTTTTTTGTGTTATGTTAAAAACCATGGGGAAAAGAAGTAATAAAAACGATTGGTTAACGCGTCGGTTACGGGAAATCAAAAAGCCAAAAAATGCATTGGCTCACTTTATCGGTATCCCGCAACAGCATATTAACAATTTGATAACCGGAAAATCAATTACCCCGCAACGAATCGAAAAAATTTCCGAATTTATGGATATTGATAAGGCTTCGCTGTTTGAATTTTATGCCGGCAATATTGATGAGGAGCAATTACTGTCCGGACGAAATGAAAAAACTTTCCCGGTGAAAAGTATCCCTGTCGTCGGGTTTGTCGCGGCTGATGTTTGGCAAAGTCCGGATAATTGGGATAAAAATGATCTTTACCGGGTTTATATTCCATATGATGAACGGCTTGTGAATAAACGGGTTTTTGCTTTGGAAGTCAAGGGGAATGCCATGGATTTGGTTTACCCGGAAGGAGCCTGCGTGTTATGCGTGACCTTGGACGATTACACATCGGTTTTCGGCCCCCCAGAGAGCGGTAAAAAGGTCGTCGTGCGTCGGGTTCGGACATCCGACGATTTGGTTGAAATCACCGTTAAAGAATTTGTGCAAAATGATACGGGCACTTTTTTGGTGCCGCGGTCATCTGATCCGTCTGTCGGTCCTGTCAAATATACGGAACAGAGCGATAATCAATCAGAAATTATCGCTGTTGTTGTCGCCTCCTATCGGTGGGAGTAATCCCGATAATCAATAAAACAGCCCAAAATGGCTATTTACAAATGACACCAGCCATACCAGAGTATCCGTCCGGTCTCCCACTGTAAATACCACCATTTGCCATACATTCTCCGCCCTGTCCCCAATAGGAATAATCATTTGCCGGATTGTGACCATGTGGTAAAGCTGATATTTGCATTTTTATCGTCTGAAATTCAGAACAGTTCAGTAGCGATTTTCCGATAGCCTGACACCAACTTTGTGCGCCGTAATAGGATAAATATCCCCAGGTGCAGTTTTTACCGCCATCAGCCGGCCGACACCAAGAGCGCAAATCGGATGCCGAATTGAAGTAATAGGTTGTCCCGTTGATAGTTGCCGTCTTCGGATTGGCCTTTTCACAAATGTTCGGTGTTTTGGTCCCGCCGTAATTACAGAAATATCCCTCCGGACAGCCGCTGACGGATGAACAGGATTGTCCCGTCGGTTTACATTGACCTTTGCCGTCACAGGTTCCGGCTTGTCCGGCGGACTCGCAAGGTGTTCCCGATGGCAGGAACGTATGTGTTTGATTGCCATTGGCATCTTCTTCACACGTCATACACGGTGATAGAGCACACGTTTGCGGTTCATCCTCCCCTTCACCGGATTCCGATTTCTTTGTCAGCGTATTACTGAACACAAAGGCGATTTTATTGGCTTCGCCTTGGTCACAGGAATCGGATTCACCGTTGATGGCAACGTCCTCCGGGACTTTCCAATCCATACCCTTAATCCGTTCACAAACTTCGTCATTCATATTTGATACGATAATGCCGAAAGCCCCGTCATCATATCGTGCCGTTTCTACGCCAAAGGCACCGCTGATGGATAGGTTCCCATTCGCGTCTTTCCATTCCGGCAGGGTCAGGCTCCCTTGGGTCGTCAGTTCCGTGCTGGCCGTCACCGCCATCTGTGATACAGCCCCCAGAATTGTATTGGCATTGGATTTATTGATGGCATAGCGATACCCCGCTATTCCCCCGATGGTTAATACCCCCATGATGGCCAGAGTCCCCAACATCTCTACC
>JAFTEW010000056.1 GCA_017453485.1 Alphaproteobacteria bacterium
CATGTTATGCCGGGGAAAATAACGAAATTGACTTTGCTTTTGCCAAGACATTGAACAAGAACGATTTCAAAGTTAATGGTGGTAGCGGTGATGATACGACCCCGCCGGAGGAAGATATCGTTTGCGATGCGGGATATTACCTGGACGGGACGGAATGTCAACTGTGTGCGGCGGGAACCTATGCGGCCGCCGGGGCGAACAGTTGCACAACCTGTCCGGCCAATACGTATTCGTCTGCCGGGGCGGCTGCCTGCACCGATTGTCCGACCGGCACAACGGCCCCTGCCGGTTCTACATCAGCCGCCGCCTGTGAAGGCGATCCGAATTGTAACACCGACCCGACCAAGGCCATTGATGAAGACCACTTCTGTAATGCCAAATGCACATCGGGATGTCGGGGATATGGGCTTAATTGCTACCAACTTGGTAAAGGATCCTGCCCTTATTTGTGTAAAGACGGTTTTTGCTATACTGATTGTAGCGATAGAGGAGATTATGAAGTATGTGACTCTGGCAACGTTGGAAAATTGGAACATTGTGAATATAGGGACGGCTGGTATAACCCACTATTCGTTATTGACGACGATATCTATATGTATAGAACCTCGACTCCACACATAACTGCTTGTGTTTGTTTTACTGGCGATACATTGATCCAATTAGCGAACGGAACAATGAAACGGGCAGATGCAGTGACGTATGATGACGAACTGTTGGTATGGAACTTTGATGAAGGGCACTTTGATACCGCCAAACCGCTTTGGATTAAAATTCCGGAAATGACAACATCTTATAATTATTTAAAATTCAGCGATGGTTCTATTTTAAAAACTATTAACCATCATCGTATCTTTAACCGTGAAGCCGGTAAGTTCACTTATCCCATGACGGACGATACCCCTATCGGCACAACAACATTGAACGCCCGGGGTGAATGGGTGACCTTGGTTGAGCAGCGTGTGGTGGAAGAAGAAGTTACCTATTACAACATCATTACAGAACATCATATCAATTGCTTTGCGGGGAATATCTTGACCTCTTGCCGGTTAAACAATATCTATCCGATTCGGGACTTAAAGTTCGTTAAGGACAATCGGGTATTAACCCCCTATACGGCCTTTGCCGAATTGCCGAAAAAATGGTATGACGGCTTGCGCCTGGCGGAACAACCCGAAGAAATTAATCGCGGAAAAAATGATAGTATCCGGGGGAAAAATTTAATTGAGTATGTGCAACGATTAATTGAACGTACACAAGAACCGGAACAATCCGTGTTGGCGGCGTAGTCTATGAAACTGCTTGTTCTGCGGCACGCAAAGACGGATGAAAACATTGTGGCGGGATGGACCGATACTCCCTTGTTGCCCGAGGGATCGGCCCATGCCCGAACCATCCTGCATACCTTTTTAACCAAATATCCGGAATTAAAGATCTCTCAAATCATTTCATCCGATTTGCCCCGGGCCAAACAAACCGCCGAAATTATGGCCGAAGAGCTTGGTGTCCCCCTGATTTTGAACGAGGGCTTTCGCGGCTTCAATATCGGCAGCGGTGCCGGTGTCACCCAAAACGAGTTTTTACGCACCCATCCCGGACAATATATCAAATTCATGCGGCCTGATGAATCCATTGATGACGGCGAAACACCTAATCACTTTTATCATCGGGTAGCCCGTGCTTTCCGCGAACTGGTCCATAATCCCGATATAACAGGCGATGCCATCTTGGTCACCCATCGCAGTGTGTTAGAGGTTATCTATACCCTTGTCAATCACATACAATGGTCCAACCAAATGTATTATTATGAAATGGAATTCCTCTTGGCCGATATAAAAACTAAAAATACCACAGATAACGCGGCCACCAAATAAGACCCCCCATTCATATTTTACACAAAACTTGACAAATTTATATTCCTATGGTATAATGGTCTTTATCAAGGGGTGACGGCAAGGTTTATCATATAAAAATACAAATAAAAAATATATATTTTTCAATATGATAAACATACCAATTTGACAGAAATGTCATTTTATGCTATAATCGACTTGTAAACAGGGAAAAAGGCCCTAACACTTTTTATAAATAAGGAGGAAGTCACATGAATAGATTTAAAAATTATGTCGGTTTGATCGCATTAAGCGCAGCGGCTATGTTCGCTCAAAATGCAGAAGCCAAAGGTTGCAACCCGCGCCCGCAACGGTGCAGCGCACCGAAAGTGCAACGGTGCACACCACGTCCGGCCATTCGTTGCGGTGGGGCTCCGGTTTATCGCGCTCATCATCATCACGGCAGCCATCATCACCGTGAAATCGATGCGGCAGTCAGTTTTGTCGGCGGTTTAGTCGGCGGTTTCGTTGGTCGGACCGTTGCTCCGGCCCCGGTTGTGGGCGTTGCTCCGGCTATAGTTGCCACACCGGCCCCTGTGGTCGTGACGACACCAGCCCCCGTTGTTATCGGACAACCGGTTTACACACCGGCGGGTGCTTATTATACACCGGCGGGGAACACAACAGTCATTGGTGGTATGCCATCCCCGACACCGAAAGGGGGACATACAACCGTTATCGGCGGTATGCGTTCTGAAATCTATGGTCGCGGAACAACAACCTTAAAAGCCGGTATGCCGTCTCCGGATCCGAATTGGGGAAGCACAACGTTGAAAGGTGGCTATGCCAATCCTGCCGCCCCGGCTCAATATACAGGTAAAGCCGGTTATGCTAATCCGGCTGGTCCGGCTCAATACACAGGCAAAGCCGGTGAAGCAAGTCCGGTTGGCCCAGCCCAATATACAGGTAAAACCGGTCAATCCGGTGGTCAGGTCAACCCTGATTATTGGGTAAAAATTGGTGAGCGCGGCGGACGCTAATTGGATTATAAGCAACAAAGAAAAAGCCGACAGATTGTCGGCTTTTTTTGCATTTTATTATCGGTGATTATCCGGCGAATCCCATCCCGGACACCATTTGATCCTGCATGGCAAAAGTTCCCATCACAGCCCATGCCACCGTTAAAGCAATTGCCAAAATCGCCACGTTATTCAATAGGGCTGATTTTTGTTCAATGACCCGAACACCGTTCTCCAACCAATCATCGGCCAATTGTTCCAAGGCTGCCGGAAAGTTATCCAATTCGGCATAAATGCGCAAATCTCCGATAATTTCTTCATCCGGGAAGCCCAGTTGAGTTCGATACAGTGCATCCCCCAAGTTATCCCCGTTATTGACAAAAACCAATGTCCGGTCAATCCGATAGAGCAAATACTTTGACGAATCCGCCCGTAGCAATCGTAATGCCCGCGAAACAGGTGTGCCGGCCTTAACCAACGCCGCCAATGACAACAACCAACCCACACCGATAAAAATACGATACATTGACCAAGGCGGAATCACATCAAACTTGGCCCGCCAACCGCCTTTCCATCTGGGAAAAGTCCAAACAATAAACAGTGATATAATCGGCAATGGCATAAATAGCCAATATGGGTGATCCGCCACAAAGTAAGATAAATCTACCAACGATTTTGCCAATCCTTTCCATTGTAATCCCGGCACAGCATCTACCATCGGCGGAACCAGGTATTTACCGACACCCCAAATCAACAAGCAAACCATACAAATCAAAAAGATAGGATAGGAAACAGCTTCAATCACCGGGGCTTTCATCCGTCGCATCCCTTCTACAACCTTAATCGTATTGGTCAAAGCCAATTCCAAATTCGTAATATCACCGACGGATAACATCAGGATTTCCGTGGAAGGAGCCCATCCCCGCATAGCAACCGACAAAGAATCCCCGTTTCGAACCGATGACATCCAGGCCGCCAATGCTAACGCCATAGTATCATCCGGTTTTTTACCGTCTTTTGAGGCAATCTGATACATCCGTTCCAGAGCATCCATCAAAGAAAATCTATTCTTAACCAAAGACCGTAATTTGCGATACATAGCCAACCGGTCCGACGTAAACCAACGTACGGTTAATCTGGCATATGCCATATTTAACATATCACCGGTGGAGCTGCCTGCTTTTTTCTTTTTCTGATCGTCTTTTTTATTTGTCAATGGATCTGCCACTGTTTCCTCCTATCAAGCCATTACCTGCTGGTCCAAGAATCCGGTCCACCGTTCAACCTCTTCAATATCAATAATTCCCTGCAACATCCGAGCAATAGAATTATCCCGCAGGGTCGTTCCACCCAAGTCATTAATCCAATAACTCATTGCTTTGGAGGTTTCACCGCGAATTGATAAATCCAGGAATGTTGCATCCGGCAACAAAAACTCACCGACGACGGTCCGTCCTTTCACACCGCGCGAATCACATTCCTCGCAACCGGGGCCGCGAAGATAACATTTTTCCAAAGCCTCATCCCCAAAAGCCTGCCGCAACCGTTGAACGGCCGGATGGTCCAAGCGATCCGTTGCCTTAATCCGACAGAACGGGCACAATTTCCGGAACAACCGCTGAGCCATCATCCCTTTCATAATACTGGGGTCCTGCAATTTAAAATCTTCAACACCGATATCTTTTAACCGCATCAAAATCGCCGGAGCACTGTTGGCGTGAATGGTTGTCCACACATTGTGACCGGATAAAGCACCGCGAAAAGCCAAATCGGCCGCCGACAAAGTCCGAACTTCCCCGATCATCAAAGCATCCGGGTCAGACCGTAAAGCCGCCGATAACGCTTTGGTAAATTCGCGATCTTTTGTTTCTTCGGTTGCCGCATTTGTCACCGGCATCTGACGTGCCCCGGGAATCGGATATTCCGGCGGATCTTCCACGGTAATCAGGTTAATTTCATAATCCCGTTCTTGCAGCATGGCAATCATATTCCGCTGTAACGTCGTTGACTTTCCAGAACCCGTCGGCCCCGAAATAACGACAATACCCGTCGGGATAGCCCGCATTTGATAGAAAATATCGGTTTCTTTCTTGGAAAAGCCCAATACTTCCAAATTCGAAGCCGCACTAGCATCGTCCTCGGCATACAGCATCCGCATAACGACATAACGTGTTCCGAACGCAATCGGGTTAAATTGCAACCGAATACCTAAAACATTCCGTGGCAACGTCAATCGACCGCCGGACCCCCGTAAAGGTGTACGTCCCAATTTTTGAGCTGCCTGATATTCATTTTGAGCATAGTTCGCATCTGAAATATCCGCCGAAGCAAAGGCAGCGCGCACAAAACTTTCACCCCATTCTTTATTATACTCCATTTCGGTTTGCATTAAACCGTTTACACGAAACATAACCGTCGTATGGTCGGCCACAACGATATGAATATCGGACACCCGTTGCATAGCGGCACGTGATATAATCGTGACGAAATCCCGCTGCATTCGGACCTGTTCCTGAGCATTCGTTTCAACAACCGGCGGAATAAAACTTTTTGTCGCATTACGGGCAGCATACTCATAAATATCATTGATAACAATGGTGGGAACATACTCCGGCTTACCGATTTGTAAACGCCGTTTGCGGGCCAAATATTCAAATCCCAAAACCTTTCCGTCAAACCGTGCGGCTTCGGCCACAAAGAAACGACCATTTGAGAATAAGGCCAACAAAGCCCGTGTATCATCTTTAACCGGGAAAGAACCGTTCGCCACGGTCACACATTCGTTACCATTGGAAAATAAATCTTCCAAAAATGATTCTGATTTATAGTCCGCATCATCCGATATCGCTTCTGCACCATCCTGGGGCGAATTATTTGCTTCGGTTTCCTGATCATTTTCAGTTTCCAAAGTCTCTTCTGTTTTTGTTGTTTCGATCGTTCCCGTTTCCGGTGGTTTTACCTCCTGTTCTTCCATAGCAACGATCGGTTCATCCGGCACAACCGATTCTTCTTTCGTTTCTTCTTCAACAGGAAAATCGGGAATCATTGGCTCAGGGGCCGGCGTAGAAATCGATTCTAAATGTTCTTCAAATTCTGTTTCTTCATCTGTGTAATTTCCCGAGGAAGAATCATTACTTTCGTTATCCGAAGTTTCTTCTGCTTCGGCCGATACCTCATTATCAGCCAAATCATCATTATCAACTTTTTCCGTTTCATCTTCGTTTAAATCCGATAAAGCAGATTCAGGCTGATTTTCCATATCGTTATTCAAATCTGATGCCACCGGGCTGACCCGATCTTCTGTTTCCCCGTCACTTACATCCGGTAAAACCGGTTCTGCTTGATTTTCCGGCGTGAAATCGGCAACCGGAATAACCGGAATAACCGGGGCAGGGACAGATTGAAATTCATCCGAATTCGATTGATCTGTTTCATCCATCCGCTCATCGATAGGCGAATCTTGTAAAAAAGACGGATACGATTGCGGTTCATCTGTTGAGGAAGTCGGCAATACGGGAGCAGGCACAATCGGCGGCGGAATAGGAGCCCCACCTACCGACGACTCAGGCGCATCAGCTTCCGAAAAAGCGGTCTGCCTGTCTTTCTCTTTTTCCTCAAACATCACCGCCCCAATATTTACTTATTTCATCGCCGGCCGAAAAACAAGGTGATCTATCCGATTACCAAAAGCAACCGTCATACCGTCGCGTTTAATTTCACGCACAACATGTCCAGACGGGAGAATATCATCCTGCTTAACTACCAAAACACTTCCGTCTTGTTTATTTTTAAGGCGAACCGTTAAGTCTTGCCCGATACCCCGAATACTGTCAATAGTATATAACTCTTCCATATTAGAGGGAACAGCCTTTGTCGCAGGCGCATCCGAATCGGCAACTTCTGTATCATTTTCCGAAGAAGATGTAATATGTTTCATAACTTCTTCCCGCACTTTATCCCGATTTTCTTCTTGTTCGGCAATCTTACGGGCCAAAGCCTCCTCTTCGGCTTGTTTCTTTTCGATTTCAAGCCGCAGTTTTTCCTGTTCCTGCCACCATTGAATACGGCTACGCACAACATCCTCACGTTTAGAAATTTCATCTAATCGTTGTTGACGATAGGTGGCCTTTAACTTTTCCAAATCATTTTTCAATCTTTCTTTTTCCAACTGCAATTTCAAAAAAGTATTGCCCCGTTCCAAATCGGCCATCTCTTGAAAAACTTCTGGTGTTATTCTTCCCAATAGCTGCTCATTCGGTAAATCCTTACCGGATACAGATGGTGCCATCGGCATCGGCCCGTTAATGGATACATCGTTAATTCCCGGAATTGGTGCCAACTCTAATGACCCCAAAGACGGTCTGTTCGGAAAATCTACAATGGCTTTCCCGGAGATAGAGGGATTTTGCAGTTCTTCATCCAACCGTTTTTTATTCTCTGCCCGGACAGCTTCCGGCGTCATTGGGTCAGCGTTTCCGTTTTCACCAACTGTAATAGTCGGTTGCTGGGCTTTAACGGCACCTGTCTCTTCGGATTTTGAAACCGAACGACCGGGATTACTTTTAGGCATAATCTGAGGTACTTGAATCTCCGGAGCCGGCTCAACCGCCGCAGTTGCCGTTTCATTCACAGATACATCCTGAGCCTGTGCCGACAATCCGAATAATGCAATTGATGTCAATAAAATTGAAGATAAAGAAATAAATTTATTTTGCATAGATTCTCCCCTCATAAGTCCATTTGTTGCCCGATCCGATCGTCGGATCAAATCCGATTTTTATAAATTCCAACCCGGAAAATTTATCAAAAAATACTTTCCATTCCTGTGGTGAATAAGGCGAACTGATTGAAAACGAAAAATATTTATACATTTGTTGATTTGGCGGAACCGTCCCGTCCGGATTATCCGGCGGATCTTTAATAGACTGTTCGGAAAACTGTATCGGCAAGGCCGTTGCCTGCTTGATATCCGTTAATTGCTCCCGAATTTGATCCGCCGTTAAAGATGGTAAGGACACCACTAATGGAATATCCGTAAAACGAATATTGGCACTGGCCGACGTCCCGGACGGATCCATTTGAACTTCTACCTTGTTTAACTTATATCGCTCCAAAGCAACTTTCATCCAGGTAAGCCTTGCCCCGCGAGCATTGGTAATACGCCAATCGGTCGTTATTCCCTTAGGTGTACAGGTGACCGATCCGATCTGCCAATAGGGAATTGTAATTGAATCTAATTGATAGGCATTATTCCAGCACCGATTAATCAAGATATCTGTTTGCGGAACCCGTTCCCAAGGCTTTGGTTTTTCCGGTGCCGGTTCTTGCGGGCGCATAACCTCAGGCGTCGGCATTTGAATAATAGGGGCCTGTTCAAACACGCTGGCAATAAAACGAACAGCCAAATAGAACAAAAATGCCAAAGCGACGACGACCAAAACAGCCAAAATAACCAATATCTGTGTTTTTTTGGCAGCACTTAATTCAAATAACCGCGTTTTACGGATATTTTCAATCAGGGTTTTTAAATCCCTTTGTTCAGCTCCTTCCACATTCCATTCTGCCGGAACGATCCGGATATCCCAATCCGGAACAGCCATCATAGCAAAAAAGGCTTTCTTGGCATCATCTTCCGTATGGAACAGAACATCTTCTTCGGCCAAAATCAAGTCATTCCGGATAGCGACAAACCACCATCCTTCATTGACCTTAAACACACAGCAAGCAGACGTCTTATCGGACAATGCCGTTGCCACCGAAGCCGCCAATGCAGGCTCACCGCTATGATGGCCATACATCGTACGGCCCAAGCCATATTGCGGCGCAACAGATGTTCTTTGACAATAAAGATCAGCACCGGCTTCGGCTTCCATAGCTTCCCGAATTTCAGGAATAGCATCATCCTGATTTTGAAGCGGAGCCCACAACAAGCCGACAGCATATTTCGTCCCGTCAATCGTGACGTTGCCACCACCGGCGGAACGATTTATTGTCTCAACATTCGTGTTATTCTGTGTATCAGCCATTCTCTCCCCTAGAAATCACGCATTCTGGATTCCGGCGACATAGGCGATTCTAAGACTTCCGGTGTAATTAAAATAACCATGACATCCCGAGTTGCCTCATTATTTGCCGTTCCACCCAGCAGATTTACTTTGGCCTCTCCGATACCGGATGTGCTAATGTTTTGGGTCACCTTTTCAAAGCCTGTTAAAACCAAGGTTGAACCGGATGTCATCATGATTTCTTGTAAGAAACCGCGCATTTCCATCTTTGGCAACTGAACGGTTGTGACTTCATTATCTCCATCATCGTTCGTTGTCGTGCTACCTTCATCTTCGGAGGAAGAATCATTACTTGTCCCCTGATTACCCGTTGTAAAGCGTTCCAACTCTAACAAGTTTGATAATGTCATTGAGAATAACAAAACCAACCGTCCGTGGTCCAAAATCCGCGGTAAAATCTCCATTGAGAACCCGTAATTCAACGTATCCGTATCCAAATCCGTATCTGAACTGGTTGTCGAACTGCCGTAATTATTGGTCACGCTGACTTCCCGCACATAGTTCTTGGACGTTGTAATTTGAACCGGTGCCACTTTATTATTCAATGTTGTCACACTGGCACTGGTCACCAAGGATGTCTTACCCTGTGTTGACAGAGCCTGAATAATACCCTGCGTCCCTTTCCAACGGGATGTCGGTCGCAACAGTGTCATACTGAGCGCACCGGCCAAAGCCCCGTCACCGGCAATTGCACCAGACGGTCCCGTAAATACCGTGCTGATATTGTTGGACTTAAAGACAGCATTTAAATTCAAACCGTAAGCATCACTGTTTTCCAATTGAACCTGCAAGACTTTAACAGAAATAGCCACCTGACGGGATAATTTTTCATTCCAGTTAGCAATATAACTAGCCACCCGTTGCATCACAAACGGACTGGCTGTCACGGTTGCCGTTCCTGCTGTCTTACTAAACACCACTTTGCCTTGGTCACCCAAAACTTGTTTTACACCTTCTTCAATGCTATTCCATAAAGCCAAATCAACCGATGTAGACAAAGACGAACTACCGACATCAGGAATATCCCCCCCCATGGATGCCCCTTTCAGATCAGCCGACATTTTGCTTTCCGTAGGCAAAGCATAGATGGAAAAGATTCGGGTTTCTTTGGTGAACAAAGTAATTTTTCCATTTTTATACCGCCACCAAACGCCATATCTGTTGGATAGATAATTCAACAGCCCGCTCAACTTACCGGCATAATCAACAGCCACAGCCTCTTGCGGAACCGCATTTTCAGCTTTCAAATCATCCAATCGCACTTCAATTCCGGTCAAATCCGTAATTTCCTGAGCCAACAGAGACAATGTTGAATCCTGTGCAATAGCCAGCGTAATACTGTCATCCTGTTCTAATTCATCCGGCAAAGGATCCCCTTCCATAATTTTCATACTGGAATTGCCGAGCCAAATATCATTATGCATCCGAACGGTATCTACAGCCTCCGGTAAATCGGGGATTTCGGAGCGTTGCCGATATTCTTCGGTCCGTTCCAAAACGGTTTCAATTTTTTTATTGGTCTTATCTACATAGTAATTGCACGCCGACAACAAAAGAGCACAGCCTAATGCCCCCGCCAACAAAGCCTTTCTCATCAAACTATCTTTCATTTTCATCCTCCTGCGTGCTGATGACTAGCACCCGATTACCCTGATAAAACGTTCCGATCGGTGCCGGTGTTGCCCGAGCAAACGACCGAATTAAAGCACCGGAAACTTCCGTAAATGTTCCCTGGAATATAACACCGGCTTCTAAACGATAATCCCGATCCAGTTGCCAAATAACAGTCCATCCGGATTTTTCTCCCCAATCCTTCAACAACCGACGCAAAGTATTTCCCGAATCGGCTTCCCAAGAATGAACACCTTCACCATAGGCAATTTTTTCAGCCAACGTCATTTCCCAAACAGGTTTCTCTTCTTCTGTCGCCTCTTCCGAAGAAGCCTTAACCTTCGTCGTTGTTTCCGTAATGGTTGTTTTAACTTTCTTCAAAGGAATCATCCCGGCCGGAACCGCCGCTGCCGTATCCGCCGCTTCACCGACAACCTGAACCGATGTTTCCGTATCAGATGAGGTTTCTAAAACAGCCCCCGGCAAAGCCGTAGAGGAATACATAACCTTTTCCCCCGGCAATCCGTTTGCTTCCAAAATAGCTTTTTTTTGTTCAGCCAAAGCTTGTCTTTCCCGAACAGACATCATTCCCTGTCCGGCAGGCCGTGACACGGCAATTGTATCATCCTGAGTTTGGATAAACTGATTAGTCAGATAATCATCTGTTTCCACACAATCATCGGCCTCACAAGCCACATCAAATGTTTCCAATCTATCCGTATCCTGAATAACGGGAGTTGCTTGTTCATCCATAGTCCATTCATCGTTAAACGCTTCATCGCCAGAAGATAAAGAACAAGCCCCCAATCCCAGGGCGCACAGCATCGTTCCCGTCAGGATTGTTTTTTGAAATATCGTCTGTTTTCCCATCATAAACTCCTTTATTCTGATACCTTACTTTATTTTATCGCATAAAACAAGTCTTTTTTACCACTTTTTTACCCGTGACATATTTTTAGGTAATTTTGCTTCTTTCTTCATCCGAACTGTTTCCGTCGGTTCCGGCCGCGGCACTGCCCGGAGCAACATCGTATCAACCGGTCGATTCGTATAATTTACAACGATTTGATGGGTTGACAACCCGACCCCTTGTAAAACGCCTTTTACCAAAGCCAATCGTTTATCTTGTAAGTCGGCTTCGGCACAACTGGACCGAATTTCAACAATCAAACGCGGATCTTGCAGAGCAGCAACAGCAAAAGCACGCACCCATTTTAAAGTTTGCCCCGAAAAAGCGCTGGCCTTCGGATAAAAGGTTATCCGCACTTCATGCGGCATTTTGAAAGGAATGCGACCACCGTCTTTTAAACCGTTAAACATCTGATCCGCATATTCGTTGGGAACAATAATCCGTTCACGTGTTGGTAAGGCCGGTTCAGCAACCTCTCCGGCATTAACCGGTGCCAATGGAATCAACAACCGCCCTCCGGCTGACTTAAATTCCGGTTGTTCTTCCTCGGACAAAGAAATACTCTGTTTTTTTGCCTGCTCCGTTTTTGCCTGGATTTTAGTTGAAGAATCATTTTTTACCTGATGGCCGGTCCCTATTTTAACGGGCTGACCGTTGGCAGCACCCGTTTTATCTATATCCGTCTCTTGTCCCAGAACCCGCGAAGTTGTCGTAGTTGTCGTTCGAACAATTGCCTCCTGACCGACCGAAACAGGTGTTTCAATCACAACCGGCTCATACTTAGTTTCAACAGTCGTTTGACGCTCCACGGTTGCCGTTTCCCCCGGAAGCAAGTATGTCGGCAGCAGAAAATCACCGTCCGCCGTCACCGTTGCAACAGCTTCATCCGACAGAGCCCCTTGTTCATCCGGAAGCAATTCCCCCGATTCGGTTTTACCCGACACACCGATTGACGTATCTGCCGAAACAATTTCATTAATATCGCCATCGGCTCGGACAAAAGCCGGCAAGAGCACAGCCCAAACCGCACATGTTGTAAAAACAATGGAAGTATTTAATTTATAACGCATTTTATTCATTCCTTTTTGGCCAAATTATGGAATTGATAAGATATCTTTTCCAAAGATACAAGAAAAATGTTTAATTTTTTATTAACAAGAAGGACTTTTTCCCATAAACATGCAATAAAAGTCCGCTCCTTGTCAAAAAGGATTCAAAGAATATCAAGATAACGTAACCTCTACAATGCTATATAAAAAAGGTAGCGAGAAGCTCTCGCTACCCTTACATTCGATAATAATCGAATTAATCTTCCCTAGTAAATGTGACAGTCAAATTATAACTAGGTCCTCCATGGTTAGTATACATATAGTAGCAAAATGTACCACCCGGAGCCAACACTCCCGCATCTTTATTTGGGAGATAAAGTATCTGTGCACTTTTTTTATGACTACGATGAGCTAGTTCAACTTTTGTTCCACCCAAAGAACTACTTTCACATTGTCCTGATACAATTTGCCCATTTAAGCGGTATCCAGTATGCCCATAAACGGCAGATCCTGAAATTCTGATTCGATAATTTGAGTTCGTATTATTCGTTGTATGACAAAAAGCTTTGCTCCAATCATTGTGAGACGTCCCACTTGCATAGCAGGTTTGTAATGTAGCAGGACCTCGACAAATTCCATTAATAAATTCATTTGGAGATTCGCAACATTTTTTAGTGTTACCGGCTGTATAGATACGATTACTGGCACAACACTTATTATCTGCCCAACCTTGACCACTGTTACAACAATGTCCGCTGACATTAATTTTACCGCTGGCACAGCAGAGTCCGCCACCGACATTAACATTATTGCCCGTACAGCAAACCTTTGTCCCATCCGATGCTTGACTCAAATCCTTTGCACAGCATTTATTGGTCGATCCATCTTTATAAACACGAGATGTCAGACAACAAGAAGAACTTGTATTAGAAGCCGTTCCGATAACGGTTTGATTATCGCCGCAACAACTCCAATAATCCGTAGTTCCGGTCGCCCCCTCTTTCCATTTTTTCCGGAACTTAGTTGCCGTGGAGTCATCTCCTTTCAACAATTTACCATCAGCACAACATCCTGCAAACGTTTGTGTCTTGTTGTTTTGTTTTCTTTCATTAAACAACTTGGTTGCTCCGCTGGAGCAGCATCCGACCGTATTGCTCAGTGTCCAATTACTTGTATTACATGTTTGACACTCACCGACTTTACTTGTATCAACGACAACCGCGCCATTCGGATAGTTTTGTCCGTTACATTTACCGCAGGCACCAACAGCACCGGTGTGTCCCTGCCAATTCCATGTCGTCGTATTGCAACTTTGACAAGTTGGTGTTGTCTGATCTCCGCGCACAGGACTCCCGTTCACACACTTACCGCATTGACCGATCGTTGTTCCATCCGTTTTATTTGTTGTTGATGTTGTCTTGACATTCGTACACAGGTTCGTTGTTGTTGCCACCGTTGAACACGTATTGTTTGTCTCGCTGGTCGTTGTCTTATCGGCAGAACATGTGCTGGCCGGTCCGCTTTCTCCGGCGGCTAAACACTTTGTTTCCGTCTTACTCTTACAACAATTACCATCCAGGTATTTATAAGTCACACTCTTGTTCGTCGCCGTTCCATCACAAACACCCTTACAGTCAAATTTTCCACTGGCACAACACTTTGTGCCATTGGCATATACCGTCCCGGAGCAACATTTCTTCGTCCCATTCTCGGTATAAACCTTCGTCGTATCACAGCAAGTTGTTCCAACCACTTGACCGTTCGCACAGCACTTGCCGCCAACATAACTCTGGCCGCTCGCACAACAATGTCCGTTTGACAAAACATTATCACAACATTTCGTCACACCACCTTCGGTATATGTCCGATTTGCAGGGCAACACCCTTCTTCATCTTTGCAGGAGGCATCAGCACTACAACACGTCCGGGTTGTTCCATCACAATTCGTCACGGTTTTATTTGTTGCCGTTCCGTTACAGACACCGGCACAGTCTTTCTTGGCTGAACCACCGCAAACACCCGCACAGTCCTTAACCTGTCCCGGACAACACCCTTCTGCCGTCTTCGCTATGCCACAACCGCATCCGTCATCCTTGGCCGTTCCGTTACACACACCGGCGCAATCTTTCGTTGCTGTCCCGCCGCAAACACCCGCACAGTCCTTAACCTGTCCCGGACAACACCCTTCTGCCGTCTTCGCTATGCCACAACCGCATCCCTCATCCTTGGCCGTTCCGTTACACACACCGGCGCAGTCTTTCGTTGCTGTCCCGCCGCAAACACCCGCACAGTCCTTAACCTGTCCCGGGCAGCACCCTTCCGCTGTCTTCGCTATGCCACAACCGCATCCGTCATCCGTCTTATTACTTCCGCAAACGCCGTCACATCCCTTCTGACCCTTATTGACAATCTTATATCCCGTCGCTGCACTACACGTAATACACTCCTCATCCGTCCAATCTCCCATCAATACATTCCCGTTCGTGCATCGTCCGCATTCCTCTATCGTTGAACCGCTCTCATATGTCTTCCCGTTATATTCGCACTTCTTCGGCGGACATAATCCAACCCCTCCCTTACCGTCACAGCACCGATCCTGACTCGGATCCGCTCCACTGACTACCTTTACTCCTTTCTCCTTCGGCTTACATGTCCCGTTCGCCTGTCTCTCCTCACATACATCACAATGGCATTTCCCATAATCACGAACACAGACACCCGTCTCATTATCACAACACAACGGATGACACTCCGAATCATAAGAACATAACGCACCTACACTGTCATGGAACACAAACGATAGCACATTATGATACTCTCCATCCAACGCCGAACTGATCATCCCTCCTTCACGTATCACATCTCCGTCCGGAATACATTCCACATCATACTTCCTCTCCCCATAGTTCCAACTATACAACTCCCCATTAATCGCCGTATAGGTCGGATCCGGAAACTCCGTCTTCTTCACTATCTCGCACACACGATACGGGATATCATACACTTCCAAAGCTTGAATATATTCTTCCCCGTTCAAACCGCTGTTTGATACAACCGCATTCCCATACGGACTCGGCCGATCATTCGGATAGTCATTAAAGGCCTCTACCTTAAACCGGCCATATATCTTATCCTCCGCACTGTCCGGATGAAACTCCTTTAAATCCAAGTCCTGCTCTAACACCCGTTGCTGACCGATAATTACAGAACGCATCCGAACACCATTCACAACCTCGTTCGCCATGATCCGATCCAACGAATAACGATATCCCCATAACGCCGTCATCGTTATAATCCCCATAATCGCCAGAACGCCCAATATCTCCGTCATCGTCCGACCGGCTTGCGAGAACAATATACTCTTCAAATTTGTATTCGCCATAACAGAACTCCTCTGATTAAAACTCCTTCCTCTCAGTATATCCAGAATTATCCCTATTGTAAAGCCATTTTTTCCATTTTTTAAGCATTCCGCGGGTTTTAAGAACATGAATCAAAAAAACGCATTTATTATCAATGCATTGACACAAATTATAACCATCCGACAGAATGTTGCTTTTTCAAAAAAAATGAAAAAAACGTAAAAAAGACTTGCAAATTCGCAGAAAATCGGTTATAAAGGGTGCTGTCTTTTTTTGACCCTATCGTCTAGAGGCCTAGGACATCGCCCTTTCACGGCGGTAACGGCGGTTCGAATCCGCCTAGGGTCGCCAAGTGTATAAGCCACCTTTCGGGTGGCTTTTTTTATTATCGGGCGCATATTATATTTCCCCGAGGGGGGAGAAATAAAAAGCACTTGACTTTCATGATGAAATAGGGGATATTTGAATCGGATGGGGTGGTGTCCATCCGGAGGATTCATAGCCTCTAATGGTTGTCAAGAGACACTTTGACATAAAAACCCCCTTCTGGTCGTAACGACTGGAAGGCGGTTGAATAGCCGGCTTTCGGTCGGTCAATAGGCTGCACTATTACCATTAATAGCTATGAAACTTCCAGTCGCCTGAAACATCATAAATGATTTTTTATTAGGGGAAGTTAGAGAAAAGACATAAGGCACATATATATGGCCGCTGGACTGCACCATGTCATGCTCGACCCGATCGGGCATCCAGGAAAAACGTAAAATCCCTGCCACTCCGGGCTTGCCCCAGAGTCCATCAAGCAACAAGTATCAATAGAAATAAAAAAATTAAGTAATTTCCGTGACAGCCCGAATGTTGCCGTCCCGATTGATTTGAACAACCTTAACCTTTTCCCGCATCTCTTTCAATGTCTTTTCCCGATCCATCCCCGGAGACGAGTGCAAAATTCGGGACAAAAAAGCCTGATACGCCTCAGTCGCCGAATCAGCGTGAATGGTTGCAAAACAGTTATCATGCCCCGTATTCATCAATTCCCAAAATGCCGCCGCATTGCTGGTAGAAATTTCCCCACACAAAATCGCATCCGGTGTAAACCGAACGGCTAAGTCAATCACCTTTTTATAATCAAATGCATTTGTCTGCTCGGTTCGGGACAAAACAACATGCACCCTGTTTTTATGGGGCACTTTTAATTCACGAACGTCTTCCACCGTCACCACGCGCTTGTGTAAATCCAGCAACTGAATCATATTATTTAAAAATGTTGTCTTACCGGTTGCCGTTCCGCCGCTAACCAAAATATGATTGCCGCGCTTAATATACATAACCAACCGATCATAGGGATCATCCGGATCCTCAACACCCTTTAATTTATTGATCCGTTGCAGACGCTCTCCGGATTCTAAACCGAACTCCTTTAACTTAATCGGCTGATCCGGCCGCCAAACACGAATATCCATGGCCACACCACCCGTCAAATCATTATTGTCATACTGAACGTTATTACCGGCAATCCCCGTAAAACGATGGCCGCCGGGTAACTGAGTAAAAACAACCGGATTGCCGTTTACCGGATCAAAAGCCATATTATAGGAATTGGCAATAATATGTAATAAATTAACCAAGTACTCGCGTGTCAATTTTGGATCTTCATAGTAATGCCACGGGTGCGCATGCCGCCCCCTGAGCCGCAACCAAACACCACCGGGATTGTTGATGGCCATATCTTCCACATTATCTTGCGAATACCAATAGGCCAGGGGTCTTAATACGGACTCCAACACCCGATACATATTTTCAACAGGTAAATCCGCCATTGATACCTCCCGCTTTACCGCTAAAACAGTTTTTTATCGGTCTGTTGCTGCGTCCTGGGGAAAATCGGATTAACAACCTGTCGATTAGTCCCCGTATTCGCCGTCGGCACAACCGCGACAGAAGGTGTAGAACCGGTCGCCGGGGCCGTTTCTGCGGCCGCCTGATTATCGGTATCGGTCTCCCCGTTATAGATCGCTGCCCCACCGCCCATACCGGCCCGGTCATTATAGAGGACATCCCGATTGGTATAGATGGTTTCATAATCCGGATTATAGTATCCGACCCCATCATCCACAACAACAGACCCGCCACCGATATCGGTCGCAATACCACGCTCCGATGCTAATTCCGACATTTCACCGCTGCGAGGTTCAATCCAATTCCCCTTGGAAGCCGGTCGGGCTTTCTTGGTATCTGCCCCATAGGCCGCTAAATAATCCTGCTCATCCTCAATTTCAGAACGGAGCCATAAATCCGAGTTGGAAAATACCGTCAACCGTGTTCCGGCCGGCACAAAAACAACCTCGTCTATATTCATTGATTCATTTAATAATTGTTGGAAAATCTGACTCATCGAATCAATGAAATTACTTCTGGCATCATTCGCTGCCTGTGCCCGAGAACTCATCACCTGATCACCGTTATCTTTATTCGTGATATCATCATTTGTCGCCGTCACAAACGCAATAGCCGATGTTAATGTTGATTGCAGAACCGGTCGCCCGTATTTCTTCAATAACTGCTCATCCAAATAGGCTGCTACACCGCCACGCCCCTGAGCATCACCAGAAGTTGCACTAAACGTAAAGGCCGAACCGTCCGGACGAATTAAGCGCGTCCAAGAAATTTCCATTTTATTGACATGTGAGCCACCGGCACCACCACCGCCTCCACCGGCACTACCGATCAGACGACTACCGGCAGGAATAATGATGCGCCGTCCCTGTTCGGCATAAATATGACGTTCAACAATAGCCGTCACAGGAACACTCGCATGACGAGAATCAATAGAATGTGCTAACACGGCCGGAATAGCTTTATCCTTTAAAATCATCCGTGACATATCAACCGGATAACTGGACACGATTTTGGGTTCCCCCCAATCCAAATCCTGTTTTTTACGGGCACGAGCCAAAGTCCGCACATCCGGCAACATCCGCTCATAGGAACGAATTTTGCTCTTCATCGCGGCCCGCCGTGTTGCCAACAGGCTATCCATAGCATCTTTATGTTCTTGGGGCACTTCAATCGGTTTTTTAATATCCGGACGACCCGTCGGACCACCAGTACCACTTAAAGCCCGATCATCCAGCGAATAGGGACGACCATCCTCACCCATATACCCGATGATATTACCGTCTTTATCAATTAAGGATCCCTGTGGGGTCACATTAAACATCTCACCGCCCAAGAAGATACGGCGATCCCCAGACATTGCCCCCGGACCATCACCTAACATAAGAGCTGGTGCAATCTTTTCCAAATCAATACCGAATAACTCAACATCCGAGATAACGTTATCATTCAAATCACGCACAATACCGTCATCCCCCAGTTTTCCTTTTGTTGTACCATCAAAACCGACAATATCGCCGTTATCTAAAATCAATCCGATGAAATTACCGTCCGGATCACGAACAACCCGAATATCACTGACTTCATTTCCATTCGGATCTACCAACTTATCATCATCTGTCAAGGTGGCAATTTTCCGACGTGTTTTGGGATCAATAATATCTCCGTTCGGGAGAACTTGAAATTGTTCATTCCCTTTCGGGTCTTTAAACATTCCGTTTCGCCCGAAACTGCCCCGGATATTACCCCGACTGTCAAACATCAATTCTTCATCCGGTGTCACAACCCGACAAATAATTTCGCCTTCTTGGTTAATAATGCTACCCTTGCCATCACCGATAACTTTACCAACAATTTTTCCGGCACCATCTACCACAATACCATTATGCTTAATTCGACCGCAAGCCCCCCCGTTCGGGTCAATGGCTAAGCCCCGTTCCACAACGTGTCCGACAGCATCACCACTACCATTAACGACCGTCCCGTCATTTCGGGCACAACCCATGACGATACCATTTACGTCAACGACCGTTGAATCCGGAAGTGTTCGTCCCAAATAATCACCTGAAATGGATGCAACCAACCCGTTTTGTGCTGCCCGACCAATTCGATTTTCGGCACCATCCACAGCCCACTTATCCGGCGTAACCCGACCAACGGCATTTCCTTGACCGTTAATAACTTGACCGTTGAATGAGACTTGCCCTAATACTTTGCATTCATTAACAACCAATTGTTCCGGGACAAGACCACCTAAAATCCGATACTTATGCGTCCCTTTAACAGCACCGTTTACGGCAATTTGGCCAACTTCTTCACCGGCATAAGAAACAACCTTACCTTCACCATCCAACATACCCAAAACCTGACCGTCATGACCGGTGGCCGGATTAAAGGACAAGACCATTCCGTCAATCGGTAAATCCTTCCCCAGGACCGATCCGTCATCCAATTCCCGATAAACTTTTTTATCTGCGGCATCTACAATATCACCCGTCACGGTTGTCCGCCCCATAACTTGATTGCGATAACTGAATGGCAATCCTTGCTTGATGACATGGCCGACATACGGCATTGTTGAATACATTTGACGATCCGACAATCCAACGGCACTTCCATCCGACAAGATACGTCCCATCAAAAGCCCTTCTTTTCCGGAAATCGTTCCATCCAAGGCAATCACACCGATATCATATCCGTCATCATTGACAACTTGCCCAACAGGTAAAGCACCTCCGGCCCAAATTGTATCCGGTGTCAAAGCCGATCCATACGGCATATATTCAGCTAATTTATGACCGTCTTTACCTAAAATTTCAACAGTTCCCGAACTTCGGCCAATCACAACACCGTTGCGATCAATAAATGTTGCCGGTGATAATATGCCACCAATCAATTGACCTTGCGAATCATACACAGCACCGCTACCTGTCCCAACGGCCGTTCCAGACTCTTGACCATCCGTTAAAATCTGCCCTGTCGGCAACGGAATCCCCATCAAGCCCAATTTTGTCCCGATCGGCAATCCAACCGGCGATAACCCGGCGACAACCTTTTTAGTCAAATCAACAACCAAACCGTTTGCCGTTAAATTGCCCAGGGGCTTATTATTATTGACAACCATGACGATACCGTCTGCACCGGCCATGCCTGATAATCGACCGTTAACATTATCTTTAACAGCTAATGATTTTTGCATCAATCGGCCGACGATTCGCCCATCTTGAACAGCGTAGGTTTGATTGGTCACAGAAGCCACCTTATCACCACGACCGTTCACAACCTGCCCTTTTCCATCTACAAGTCCCATAAATCCGGTCTTATCCGCCATGACCAATGTGCCAAGCGGGATATAGGCCCCCAGGACACTGCCGTCTGTATGAACAACCTGACCATCCAGCGTCACATGTCCGATAACATTTTGACCATCCTCCACAGCCCCATCAAACCGAGTCCAACCGATAAAGCCCCCATCGGCATTAACAGCCACACCGGGTTGCAACAATTGACCAACAATACCATCCTTGTTGTTGAAAACATAAGTATAACCGTTCATTAATCCGATATTCTGCCCGTTAGCAGTCAAAACCTGGCCATTCGTCGATACGGCCGTCAGATAACTTCCGTTTTCGGATACAACGATTCCCCGCGGAACCAGCGTTCCCAACACTTGATTATCAGCATTTAAAGCAACACCCGTCACCGAAACTGTCCCGACGGCATTTCCGGATTTGTCGTTGATACCGCCCTTAAAGTTAGCCCAACCGATTAACTGTCCAGTCGAATCAACATACGGTCCTATCCTCAACAACCGCCCGGAAATATTCTCCCGTTCACTATAAATTGTGCCAAACGGAGAAGCCACCCCGATTTGTCGACCACGGGCATCGTTAATTTTACCCTGATAAGTCAATGCTCCCAACAATCCGTCAGCTCCAATCGGTAATGAGATATCCGGAAAAATACCGCCCAAAACCCGACCATCATTTGAAATCGCCAGTCCGTTTCCTAAAACATGTCCGATAACTGTCTGAGCCGCTGAAATGACTTCACCTTTACCGTTAACCGTCCCAACTTCACGACCGGTCACAGAAAAAACTTTCCCCTGCGGAATGCGAACCCCGACCGTTTGCCCGGCCCGATTGACCACAGTGCCATCAGACTTAATTACACCTAAGGATTCGCCATCCTGATTCTGTAAGATACCATCAACGGTCATTGTTGCTAAATAGCCACCCTTCGGATCCATGAAAGCCGTCTTATCCGGGACCAACAACCCAATAACCGTGTTCTTTTCGGTATTCAAAACAGAATAATCCGGCAAAACATACCCGAACCGTTCACCGCTTGGTGTCAAGGCCATCCCTGTTTTTCTGGAATACCGCCCCAGGATAACACCGTCATGACCGAAAATAACACCATCCGGCGGCACAACAGCAATGATTTCATCTTTATCATTAACGACCCAGTTATTCGGTAGCAAACGACCGACTTTTTGGCCATCCGGCCCATAAACGTCCGTTCCAACAACCTTTAATCCGGTATCATCACCGTTTTCGTTTAGCACAGCCCCATCACCCGGTTCTGCCCCCAACAAAATTCCGATAGGCGTTTTTCCATCCTGACCGGTGACTGTCCCATCACTGTTAACACACCCGATCACATTTCCGTCATTATCAATAACTTTACCATCCAAGCGTGTCCGACCGATAACTTTTCCGGTTGGACTCACAACCAACCCCATCGGAGCCACGAAACCGATGACTTCTTCTTGCTTATCAATAATTTGCTTTTCCGGATTCATGCAACCGATAATCAACCCGTTTTCATCCATGACGTAACCTTCCGGCGTAATCAACCCTAAGAAACGACATCCGTCAGCAATAGCTGCTCCACGTGGCACAACCACACCGATGATACGGTGGTTAACATTAACAACATGACTGTCCGGACGCACCTGCCCGACCACTTCCACAGCTGCATTCATCACAACACCATTCGGATAAACGGACCCGATTCCCTGACATCCACGCCCCATGACATGACCGCGCGGCATAACGGCACCTAAAATTTTGGTCCCAGCAGATACGGTTCCGTCCGGATTAACACACCCGATAACAGACCCTTTACCATCAACCACTTTACCTTCCGAATTCACAAAACCGATGACATTACCTTTTTCGTTAATGACAAGCCCCATCCGAATGGCCGTTCCCACATCAACACCATTCGCATCAACAACGGCACCATTCAACAGCGTATGACCAATTACCTGCGAGAAACCATCCTTAACCTGTCCGTTCGGCATAATCCGACCTAAGGCTTTACAAGCAGCCCCGACAGCGATCCCCCGAGGAATAACTCCCCCGATCAATTCTCCATCCGGATCAACAGCCAACCCGTTCGGTTGGATGGAACCGATTGTCTGATTACTTTCATTTACAATAGAACCATTCGGCAAAATTCCACCGATAACTTGCCCTAACCAGTTGATAACCAATCCCTGCGGTTCCAAATACCCGATCGGCTCACCGGCTAAATTAACAACCGTTCCGTCAACCAAGGGTCTGCCGATAACGGTCTTTGATCCGTCAACAACCGTTCCTTCTTTGGTGACCACGCCCAAAACCCGTCCTTGTTCATTCAAAACAGAAACAACAGGAATAGCGCTTCCCAGCACCTTTAAGGAAGAATCCACAATCGTGTCATCACCCACCAACCGACCGACAGCTTTCCCATCCGCATCCGTCACATCACCGGTTTTAGAGATTGTCCCCATCATTTTGTTGTTGATATCAATCGGAATTCTTTCCGGCTCAACGATACCGACAAAGTGATCATCTTTATCAACCAACAAATTGCCTTTTACCTTGTATGTCTCACCACCGATTTCGACCTCATTTTTATCGTTGACCGTTCCGGACTCACCATTGAATAAAGACGCTTCCCGTTGCCGCTCGGCATCTTTATCTTTACATGGTGTTTCACAGATAACACAATCCTTTGAATCGGTTGATTGCGCCTTTAACGGAATAGTTAATTCACTATCTGAAAAGACACCCGGATGATCCACACGCCACCGGACCAATAATGTGTTTTGAATCTGCCGTAAAGACAGCGGATTCCACATGACTTTAACTGTACAAGTTCCGTCTTTGGCAATCACTTTATTCGGCTCGCACGTCCCACCGAGGGTAAAACCGTCCTGCTGTGTATCGGCCAAGTCCATTCCCATAAAGACAATAGGACTTTCCTTTGCCGTCATTGTAATAATTGCCTCGGCCTCGGATCCCAATACAACACTGTCCATCGTGACGGAAGCCGGCTGAGCCTCTAACTGGCCATTACCGGTTCCAAATTCCGGCAGGTCTGCCCCACTCGCCCCGGCCAGCGGATCCAATTCCGAGATACCGATCGGATTATCTTCTGCCACACCCCGACGACGACTGCCGCCATTCATCGTGCAATAGCCAACCAGCACCAGGATAATAATCCCCAGTCCCAATAACCAAAGAAAACGATTACTTCTTTTTGTATATTGCTCTGACGAGCTTACGCTTCTGTTAGCCATTGCACCTAACCTCTTTTAATCAAATATTATTCTTTATTGAATCCGAACAACCGAGCACGAGAATCCCCGACGACCGAGTTTTCGACACAAAGTATCACCCGCTTTAATACTTTTCACCGGACCGACACGAAGGCGGAACAATTCCCGAACATCTCCATCAGCCGTTGCATCAATGGAATAATACGGTTCATATCCTTTCAACAAATCTTCGTTTTTCCCGTAAATATTATCCCATTCGGATTCCAAAGCAGCAATATTCGGATTTGCCCCCAACTCAACGGCTATTGATTCCGTGGTCGTTGTTGTCACTCGACGATTCCGAACGCCGGCAGAAACTGGTTTTACCGATGCATCCTGATATCCCGCCGACATCGGAGAAACCGCCGTATTACCCGACAAAGTAATATCGCCCATCACATTATCGATTCCGGCACGAGCAGCCTGTGACTGCAATACAGCCGGCGGAATTGTCTGCATCGGCGCCATTTGATCGCCCGCCACAGCCTGATAAGCATTACCGTTTGTCGCTCCGTGTTGCGGCTGCTGATCACAGTATTCATATTCACCATCCGGGCAACGACCGGCATCACAACACCCACGCCCGTTTCCGCGACCATCAGCATCCGAACCGTAGCCGGCTCCGCCGTTAATCGGTTCACCATCCATATTCAGAGCCGTTTGCTTACGTGCCAACAGAGCATCAATGGACATAGCACCATCACCGGCACCGTAGTTATCCGGTAGATGTGGCGCGTTCCACCGTTCCGGACGGGCACTATCCGCACTATAATCCGTCCATTCCAAGCCGGTTGCCGGATCACGACGCAGTTTCAGGCAAATCAATTTCTTCCCATTTCTCAGGACCATATCACCGATTCCTTCCACAACGATTAAACGACTATTCGGCCCCCGCGTTCTGAACCCGACAGGCACTTCGGAATCTTCAACAATTAAGTTGACAATCGGCCGTTGTGTCATCGTTAAGGCCTTCGGACCCAAGTCAATATAGGTAAAAATATTATCCCGCCATACATTATCCGGAGCGATATCAATATCACTCGGATTCGGCAGATACATATCAATATCAAAGCGGAAAGATTCCGGATCAACCGGAATGGATGCCAACCAATCTTTCGGTCCCGTTGAAGCCGTATTCAGCCCAATTTGCGGATTTTGAGCGCCACCCGGCACCAAATTACTTTGTCCGGCCCAACCCGGTGCAGAAGAAAAGCCACTGGCCATTGCCGAAGACATCGTCACCGAAGCACCGTTATAACTGCCGAGCGATCCGCCGGCACTAACCGGTGTATAACGTTGTCCGACCAACACATCCACAACGGATTGTGTGATTTTATCGGTATTATAGGTTTCACTCCGCAAATAGAACACATACCGATTACCAGAGCGACCAAACACAATCATATTGCAATCAACACCGATATAGGAGGGATCGGCATACAGAAGGAGAGAATTCGGCGCCGCAATTTCACCACCAAAGGATTCCGGAGAACCGATATGGACTTTTTCAATCAATTCCCATGTCGGCAGGTTAATCAAGGTCATCATCCCTTCACGCAGACGAATCGGCAACACAACATCCGGAGACCAGTTATAGCGTGAATACCCTGGTTTCAATTGTCCTTCTCCCATATGAGACAGCGGATCATTCCATGCTTTTTGTTGCATGCCCAAGGAGTGAATATACCCCAAATTCATTTGGTCAAACTCACCGGTTGTCTGCGCAATCGCGTCTTCCAACTGAGCCGCTTCCGTATCGGTCGGCAACATTTGTTGAGCCATTGCCCCCGTTGCCATCAAAACAGATACGGCAACAGCACCTAACCAATTCATTTTGTGCATATTTTTTTTCGTCATTATTGATTTCTCCTTCATATTTGACATGCCTTGATTGTTTTATCCTAAACAAAAATAGAAACAAAGTCCACAAAAAAATGAAATTTTTATGTTTTTTGCTTACTCTTTCTCCTTATCACGCTTAATCGTTGTGGACAACACCCGCTGTGCATACCCGTCAACCTGGAATCCCAACGGATTTTGAAGCCTTTGTTCCCAGGTAATCCCACTACGCAACTGACCGAAACGAATACGCATTTCCACGAGCCAGGTTGTTTTCTCGGGCTCAGGCATACTCCGACTCCGGTCAATCAAAGTCACTTCTGCATTCCAAATGATTTGATTGTCATTCCTGGGAATCTTGCGAACGTTATTCAATTGCACATCCCGGGTCAGTCCTTCTTCCTCGGCCATCTTAATCAAACCTTTGGCATAATCGTTCAAAAACGTAATATAGACAGCATCACTACTCATCCATTGGATACTGCCTTCCTGTTCCCAACGGCGTTTTAATTCGGCGACATCCGATCCGATCCCCAACCGGGCCAATAAGTATTCCCGCACAAAAGATTCTTGAAGCGCTTTTGATTGTAGCACTTTCGGGTTTGGCCGATTAATCCGCACAATCTGCTTGTCTTTATCCTGAGTCCAAATATAAAACGGTTGCACACGCACCAGCGGACGTAGCGAATCAATCGCCGACAACAAAATCAAATCCGCAATCAACGTCACCACACACACCAGTCCGAAGACCCGTGCCATCCACAGATAACTTCTTTCTTTAACGGCTTCTTCCGAAATATCGTTTTGCCCGTTCAGGCCGGGAAGTTTCATATGCCCAAACCCCTTTTATCCTACGAGAACCATTCCGGTAAAGCCGGAGCCTTATCCAACTTTAAACACGCACAAGGAGATTTCTTCAATTCCGACCAATCAGGACCGATACCGACCGGTTCTTTTTCATAAATTGACCCGCAAGCCGCTAAGATCAAAGCACCAACAGCAAAAACAGTAAGTAAAATTTTCTTCATTTTGGTTAATTCCTTTGCAAAAAAATACGAAACCGTATTCAATTTAGCACAGAAAAAAGAAATAGCCAACAAAAATTTTAAATTTTTACTATTTTTTTATTTCGCTTCCGCTATACCCTGTTTCATCATAGGAAACAACATACATGCCAAACGGGTTGGCGAAATCACGGGCAAAATTACGAAACGCCCGATTATAGCCGATTTTAACGGTTGCTCGCCGCGTTCCGCCGGGGATGACTTTCCCTTTATTATAACTGTATAATCTGAAATCAACCGTAAAAGTATTATCCCGCCGTGTCACATTCAAAATATCAACTGTTCGCGCTCCGTCATCGTTGGCGATATTTTCGGCATAATTCCCTTTACCGGCAATAAATTTATTGTAAATTGCCGGAGCAGACAACCGACCGACAGGCCCTCTTGGCCCATAGCGATAATCCAATTCGGCCCGATCGGGAATGTAAAAATGCCTGTTTTCAATATAAAAGCGAACCATCATTTCATCAATCAAGCGCCGCTCTTGCGCATTTAAGGCATTGATATTTGTTGCCTCAATCAGTTGTGGGAAAGTCATACTGTCCGGTGAAAACATCTGAGGGATAACTTTTACCTGTGGTGCCATATTCAATAAGGTTAAAACCAACAAAATACACGCCGTCATCAATACAATCGATAACCCAATCCAAAATTTCAGAGAAACAGTTGATAACCTGATTGATTGCATCCGAACTAAACACCCCCGTTTAAACAGGTTTCGTCAATCGGTTGAGCCGCCGAAGCAGCCAGCATTTTTTCCAGTTCATCCCGCCCTTGCATCATAACGGCCGCGGCCTGTGTTTCTTTCATCATCTTGTCAACTTCGCCCGCATTGGCACCATTTAAGAAAACACGTCCTTCTTTATCCTTTTTCAATGCCGCTAATAAATTCTGATCCTGTTCATGCATGGAAGCCGGCATCTGGGTTTGCAACTCCTCAAAAGCCTCTGGATTCATCTTCTTTAATTCCGCAATATCAGCAATATCTTCCAGTTTCAGACGAGATTCATGAACATCATCATCAGCAGTATCACGCCGATTCATCTCTAATTCTGCTTCATTTAACAAAGGCAGATACATCTGCTGTAATTGTTGTAAAACAGCGGCTTGTTGATCCAAATCCAATAAATCGACCGTATCCTTACTGCCGGGCAGAAATTGTTCCAATTGTTCTTTCAAACTGGATAACCGACTGTCCGCCTGTTCCAACACCAAACTTTCCAATCGACGCGTTGTATCTACCGTCTGGCTCATCGTATCGTAGGCTACCAGCCGATTGGTTTGTTTCTGACGTTTTGCACTCTCTTTCATGGTCAGTCCCTGGCTGAAATCCTGTGCCATTTCTCCGGTTGGATTAACATCTGCGAACCGACCTTCCGCATATTTTTTCCAGGGTTCAGGCATTACGGGGTAAATCTGTTTTTCCGGAACTTCCGATTCAACATAAATCATCATTTCATTTTTTGGCGGTAGCGGCCGGGGTGCTATCGGCGGTTTTCGAAAAGACGATGGCAAAGCCGCTGTTTTTGCCGGATTCTTAGCCGCCAGCAATGCTACATATTCCCGATGCGCTTTCTCTACATCTTCGGCTTTGGCGTAGTCATATTTTTCATCCCCGATTCGGGGGCGCATCTGCGGTGGCACCCCGAAGTAAGTATTCAATTTTGTATAGAAAGAATCCCACTCTTTATCAAATGTATATTTCTGGTCGGCCCACAAAGGAAAAGTCGTGTTTTCCTTTGTCTTCGGACGTTCCCCCCATTGATCCTGATTTTGATAAACATCAACCAAAATATCACGACCGACCCGCCACGGTGCAAATAATTCCGCAGCCATTTCCGGGGTCATTTCTCCATTTTCCATATAGCGTTTAAAAGCTTCACGATCCGCATCCGTTGCCTCGGTTGAGTTAATATAGATGCTTAATCCCTTTTCCCGATCGGCATAGGCTTCTTTCATCTTATTCCAAACCTCTTCGGGTTTTTCAAAAGACTCTTCCAATTTTTGAATACTGCATTTTTCCAGAGCAGCCAAACGATCTTCTTCTACCTGGCGCATGTGAACCGTTGTCAACAACTGATTCCGAATTTGGTCTAAATTCCGAATTTCAAACATCAGGTTATGGAGCGCCAAAGCTTTTTTTAAAGCCTTGCGCTCCACACCCGTCACTTTCATGATTTTCCCTTTATTTGTCGGTGTCACCGTATCAAAAGAAAGATCAGCCCCCTGACATACACCGACCCCAATCACCAAGCCGGCTACTATTCCCGCAGCCCAGTATTTCATTGTTGACCTTTCACATCGAGCGTATCCGATAGCGGAGTTGTCCCTTGCTCATACAATCCGGCTTTGGCCTGTAAACGCAGCCCCAAAACTTGCTGTTCCAAACTCAACAATTGATCATAAGCCAATCCATGATGAGCATACTGCCGTAATGTTTGGTTATAGTCATTTGTCTTTTCAACCGTTTTTTTACTATTTTGCGGATCCAAATCCTTTTTAGCATCAGACTCATCATATTTTGAGTCAACATCACCGACAACACTGCCGACTGTATCCGTCACGTTTTTACGCAACACAGCCGCCAAAGCCAACATACGAATAGCTTGTTCCTGTTCGGTATATTTCCGTTGTTGAAGATATGCCTCTTTTTCATTCATAGTTCCGGCAGACGACGTATAGTCTTTTTGTTGTTCTTGTGCCAATTCATAGGTCGTTTTACCGCCATCTTTGATGATTTCATCATCCTTCCCTTTGCCGACCATACCTTCACCGGCTTCCCCGGTAATACCACCGGTCTCAATTTCGATATTGGACAATTTAGCATCAACATCCTTCATCATGCCGTCTATTTTCTTTTTAGGGACAGATATTCTTTCCCGAATTTGTCCCTTTACTTCATTTTCCACCTCAGTTCTGAGGCGAATAAATTCCTGTTCCGTTGCAACAATGGCATGAGTCGGAATACTGGTCACATCCAATACAGGCCAACGATCTTCGGTCACTTTTTCCACAAACCGTTTGATAGCGGCATATTTATTGTTATCTGCGGCAAACTTACCAACCACCTCACCACCGATATCGGCCTGTGCCATCACCCGACATCCGATACCACAAGATAAAGCAATACCCGCTAACAATGTATATTTTAACACTTTATTCATCATAGTCCCCCTCCTCATTGTTGACCTTGACCGGGATCTTCAATCCGTTGCGGATCCAGTCCTAACAGCATTTGAGCGGCCTCTAATTCCATCAGTTTTGCCTGTAAAATCACGTTCGCCCCTTCCAGTTCTACCATCGTTTTTTTCGTTTGAATCATCATATCAATTTGATGAATATTGCCGCCAGCCGTTGTTTCAGCATCCTTTAAAACACTTTGTTCTTGGGCGACACTATGACGAATAGCCGCACTTAACGACAAAATCTCTTTAGCTAACGATTCAACATACGCATACCGCCGCTGCATACTCTCATTTTTATGAGCCTCTGTCACCTTAGACAAATCCGGATCAAAAAAGAATTTTTCCCGAATATATCTATCGGCATCTTCTGCATTTTCAAACGCCGGCAGATACTTATCCGACCCCATAGTCATAATGTTCGCATCTTTCAAAAAAGCATAGGAAGAACCCTTCAACAAATCTTTTTCTTTAACCTGCTTTTTCCCTTCCCAAATTTTGATTTCTTCCTCTTTGGAATGCACCTTATGGTATTCGGAAATCAGGGATAACATCCGTTGCACCCCCTGAACGGCAAACTCGGCCGTCCGCACGGCATCATAGACAAGAAATGCCTGGGCCGTTGATACAGACAACCCTAACCCTAACCCCAGGGTCGCACATAACAGTGTTCTTTTGAAATTCTTCATAAGCCGCCTCCTTAAATTTTGCTGCCGCTTTGGGCTGTTTTATCGGTTGTATAAACATCCCCCGCAATAATGTTGTCAATCGAGTTCAATTCAACAATCTTGGCCCGTAGCGCTGTTATTTCATTTGTTTTTTGCAGATGCTGTGCCTGTAATTTAGCCACACCCTTTAACATATTCAACACATCATCATTTTGTTCAATGACCTTTCCCATTGCGTCAATATCTTCCTTACCGGATTTAGTTGCCAACGCCACAGCACGCTTACCCATAGCCACCGCTCGGGTTGCCGCATTAACCTGAATCTTGTTTTGATTTTCACGAACTGAGTTAATGTTATTTTGGAAATCGTATTCTTGTTCCTTCCCGGCCACGGTATCACGTTTGACCAACATGACCTTAATAATTTCCTGGCGTAACTTTTCCATATCCGTACCACCGGAACCGGTCCCATAGCCCCCATCACTTTTTCCAAAGTAATCACCGCCGTTCCATGTTTGGGTACCATCGGTCGGCTTACCGTATTTTTCCTGAACTTCATAAAACTTACGGAGCGCTCTCTCCCGTAAAGAACCTTCCAGTTCTTTACCATCATGTTTCACGGAAACAATTTCACCGTTCACGATTTCAATCACGACACCTTCATACCAACAGGCTACCGCCCCCTGTGCCCCCAGGATAATTGCACCGGCCAGCATCATTTTTAAAAATTTATTCACCATGATGTTTCCCTCCTATTGATCAACATATTTCTTTAACACAGATGGCACAACCGGCGCCATTTCCGAAGCCGTCAGAACGGTCGGAGATGGAGACCACTTGCTTTCCTCTTCATAACATTCTTTCATCAAATCGTCAATTTGACTTTCATTGTATTTTCCGTCTTTGTTATGAACAAGTTCACCATAATTTTTCTTACCGCATTCAATTTCGCAGGCTTTCCAGGCACCTTCTGCCGAACCCCCGTTTTTCAGATTGTTCTTCAAACACTCTGATTTCTGGGCACTAACCGGTTCACACATACCCTTTGATAATTTACAACAGTATTGTTTGGCGGCTTCCCTCGAACTGCCGGCACCTGAACCCGAACCGGATTCAGCAACGATATTGGTTTTCAAACCATTATTTGAAGTATTGCTCCCTTCCGATCCGAACAAAGTATTAACCCATAAATCACAGCAATAATCACCGGTAGCCTGTCCTTTACCAAGGCCACCGACCCCCATCGCAGCGCAGGCACGCGTATCCATATCCCGCACACCTTCATTTTGATGATAGGATCCGTAAACGGATTCCAAATTATAAATCCCGGCCGTCAGGTTTCCCCAGTCAATGGTTGGCACACCAGTTCCTTCCGAAGATGTTTTATCCAACTGATCATTCAAATCAGTCACAACCTCTTCATTTACCAAACGTGTCAATTCTTTGCCAGTTGCAAAATCTTTTACTTTTTGCTTGACATCCTGACCGATATCATCCTCAACAGCCTTTAAAGATTCACTATCCAAAATACTTAAATTACCCTTAAACCCTTTGGTATAGTTATCAAACTCACCTTTGGCATTTTGCATTTCCTGAGTTAAACTGTTCTTGGCTTTTTCAGACATCCCTTTAATACCGTCTATCTGTCCTTGGACTCCGCCTTTCAGATCCCCGAATTGATCTTTGGCTTCATTCCACTCTTTTGTCAGTTCACTGACCTTGGCCAAAGAACCGTCTTTTAACTTATCAATTTCTTTATTGATGTTTTTCTTGGCATCCTTGACATCATCGGAAACGGCAAAAGCGGCCGGACCTTCCGCAACAGCCTCTAACAAGTCCTCTATGGTATCATAGTTCTTATCATCAATTAAGGAACTTTGTTTAACCAATTCCTTAGGATCCGTGAACTTACTGCTCATCCCGGCCAAATCGGCGACACCTTTGGAAGACGAGGCATCTTGTGCGAAAGCATTTGACCCACCAATCATCAGGGCTACCCCGAACAACGCAATGCTTGTCTGTTTTAAAAAGATATTCTTCATGGCTTCCTCCTTAAATATTACCTTCCAAGGCCACCAATCCGGTTGAGATTAAATCATCCCCCATCAAGGATAAGCGCGTGTTAATATTTTTCTGTGTTTCTTCCTGTAATCGCATCAAAGTTGCTAAAACAGCCTGCTGCGACTCGGCATTATCCAATTCTTTCTGCGTATCGGCAATGGCTTCGGCTACATTTGCCGTTTCTGACTGAGCCAACCAGGCTTTTGCCAACCCGCTTGTTGCTGCCCGTTCCATAGATACAGCCCGTTCTTGAGCCCGCTTATTCTTTTCCGCAGTTGTCATTTTCAAACGATCTGCTTCTTTTGCCGGATACGTCACCGTCTCATTCAGCCGTTCGGCCACCTGTTCAATATTTTTACCGCATTTGGCAATCGCGATACGACCGTATTCAGACCCTTCACCCAATACGTTTTGTAATCCTTCGTATTGACCGGTTACGGCTTCGGACATGTCCGTCAAACTGTCTTTCAAGTTTTTCTTTAACGAAGATGCACTGAATGTTTCCGGGCTGCCAACTGCATCCAAGGTTGTATTAACAAGTCGTTTATGGGTTTCCACCAAATCTCGGATATAATCACCTTTTCCGTTATCCAGGGTCTGATTAATCACTTCACCCCAACCGTAAACAGGAACACCACTGGCCATAGCACCCGTTCCAACCATCATGATACCCACTAAGGCTAAATAGTATAAATGTTTCATGGCTCGCCTCCTTAAATATTACCTTCTTTATCCTGCAAAGGACCGGCCGTTCTGGACAATCCCTGCAACACCTGCAACGCCCGAATACCGGCATCGGTTGCCTCAACGGCTGACGCATGTAAAGACCGCTCGTAAATATGGCGGTCCATCCCGGTAATTAACTCATACATAGCACCGACATCCTTTGCCTTAGCAATTTGTTCGGCCCGTTTTTTAGGTTGGGAATCATCCGCACTGACACCCGCATTAACCGTTTCGGTAGCACCCATAGCGATGCCAGAAGTTGCAAAATCATTAATGGCAATACGCTGATTTTCCATAATTTTCTTTGTTTCGGCCGTTGTATATTTAATTCCTTTTTTAGCCTGAACCACCAAATTCTTTTCAATTTGTTCCCGTGTTTCCTGCGTATAATTTCCCAAATTCGGCACGTCCTTTAATCTATAACCGGTCCCCGAGTGGGCAATAATGTTTGAACCGTTACCTGCCATTTCTTGTGTTTCCGAAATAATTTCATTAACCTTACCATCAACACCCCGCAGGCTGCCACCGCCGACCTTTCCCAAGGTATCCGTATAAAGAACCTCATCATACTTTAAAGCTTCCTGTTTCCACCGTGTCAACTCGGATTCAATCAATAACTTCAAATCCGGGAAAGAGAACTCATAAATCGACGCAATCGGAATCAGGAATGCCGCCCGAGCAACACTGGCCGTCAAACATAATCCGACAACAGCGGCGCTGCCGAGATAGAAACTTATTCTTTTCATAGATACCTCCTTGTATAATCAATATGAAAATTCCGGGAAGTAAACTCCCCCTTTTCTTCTATTCTACCATCGTTTACGGGGCTGTCAAGCCTTTTTTTTAATATTTTTTTGGACATAAACCTTGACAACATTGCTGAGCAACATTGTCACTGTCATCGGTCCGACACCACCGGGGACCGGTGTAATGGCCCCGGCCACACCCTGAACGGCATCAAAATCAACGTCCCCGCAAATTTTTCCATCCGCATTACGGTTAATACCAACGTCAATGATGACGGCACCGGGTTTAACATGTTCCCGACCGATCAGATGCGGATGCCCCGCCGCCACCACCAAAATATCGGCTGTTTTACAAACCTCCGCCAATCTTTGTGTATGGGAATGGGCTTGTGTAATTGTGCATTGGCTTTCCAACAACAACTGCCCGACCGGTTTTCCGACCAAACAGGACCGCCCGACAACGACGGCCTGTAATCCCTCTAAATTTGGGCATACTTGATGAATCAACTCCATACAAGCCAATGGCGTGCACGGCACCAATCCCGGGCGACCTGTAAATAATTTTCCCAAATTAGAACTACATAACCCATCAACATCCTTTTCCGGGTCAATGGTTTCCAATACTTTAAAAGCATCAAGATGCGACGGTAGTGGTAATTGCACAATGATACCATCAACCGTTTTGTTTTGATTGAGCTCCCGAATAAAAGAAATTAAGGAATCCTGAGTTAATACAGGGGACAGGTGGAATAAGTCCACCTCTATTCCCACCTCGGCAGCCGATTTCATTTTATGTCGCACATAAATCTGGCTGGCCGGATTATCACCCACCAATACAACAGCCAATTTCGGAGCCCGTGAAAATTGTTCTACCTGCTCTTTTAACTGCGCCCGAATAGTTGCCGCCAGTTTTTTACCATCAATTATTTTTGTTTTCATCAAAAGACCCCTATTTATATTCAATAACAACGTCCCGTTTTATTTCGGACAACAGTTGTCGTGATATCAATTCCATTTTTTCACTTTCCAATTGGCTTTGCAACTCTGCATCCGTCGGCATAACCCGTTCTTCACTTTCACTACATTTCATAAAATAAAGCAATCCGGCCGGTGTTTGCATGGGCCCGGCCACTGTTTTAAATTTTGCCTTTTTTAATATTTGCAAAATATCGGTTGGCAACTGAGCCGGACTGACTCGTCCTTGTTGCAAACTACCCGCTACGGCATCATCTTTAACTATTTCAACAAAGGTTTTACAACCGCCTTTAACAGGTTGTTGCAACAACGTATTAGCAATACTGTCTGGTGGCACAATGGCCTGAGCCAATTCCCAGATTTTAATCGTATCACCCCGAACAGCTTCCCGTTTATTCAACATTAAAATTAAAGCATATCCCCCGGATACAGGAATCGGCCGCGACAGTTGGCCGACCTGCATTTGGTCCAAAATCTCGGCAACATCGGCACCATAGTAATTACGGGTCACACCGCTAACACGCCCACCGTTGACCCGACTGTCCGCTGTTGAGTGTAATTCAACCATTGTCCCGAAATCGGCCCCATCCTGCAATCGTTGCCAAACGGTTAAAGCTTCCTCTTCTGTTGGCATAACAATCTCGGCAAAACTGATGGATTCCCGGCTTAACTCCTTTTTAATAACTTTATGTCTGGCCTGAATTTCCGCCGGTTTTACCGTTAATGTCCGACCGGCCTTTTGCATAACCCGCAACCAACCTAAATTGGCCGCTGTCTGATTGACCAACGTTTGATAAGGCACGCCCTGCTCGGCCATCATTTTTCGGAATCCCCCCGATGGCAGACCGTTTTGTGCTTCCAGATGAGCCAAGGCTTCCGCTACTTCTTCATCGGATACTTGAATTTGCTGTTTGGCAATCTCTTGCATTTTAATCCGTTCATCAATCAAATCATCCAAAGCCTCTTTACGTAAATCATCGGTTAATTTTCCAACACGACCGGCCTGTTGCAACATGATCATTTTAGCCCGAGACTCCACATCAAAAGCCGAAATCGGCGTATCATTGACGATTGCTTTTATTTCACCGGCCCAAACCGGCAACCCGACAAGAACAATCCCCAAAATTCCCCAATACTTCATTACATACCTCCCAACGTTTTCAAAATAACCTTTGCCATAAACGAGATTGAACCTTTATAGTCCCGATCTTGTGTATAGGATTTATCCACCTCAAAAACAAGGGCTGTACATTCATTATCATATCGAATGGCCCCACCGGCTTTGACCGGTTCTCCTTTGCCGGATAAATCATAGCGATAAAACCCAGACACGGCAAAATTTCGCGTCAATTGACTGGAAGCCGTATAAACGATTTCTTCCCGACCGTCATACCGATTATCCCCGATGGCATAAGCCTTTCGCATCACATAACTGAGTCCCAATCGCAACGGTGCCGACCCGACATTCACACCGATTTCATTTTTTTGAGCTTGAAAGGTCTTTTGATCCAATCGGGTCCGATATAAAAACGAAAAGTAAGGAATATTGACTTGAACCCGCCCGACATAGTTTGAAAAATGCGGCCCATAGCCCATCAATCCCGTCATCATTTCATCATTATCAAACCGATATGATTGCCCGAACAAAGCCGAAATAGAACGGCCTGTTTTATGATTAAAGCGTGACCATTTTATTCCGTAATTCAAACGAGTGCCCGGTTCTACCCGATCATATCCCGAAAATCGGTTGGCGGAGAATAAATCCGTATCATCAAAATCAAAAACAAGACTGTCTATGTTGGGAATTTTTTCCCTGTTTCCACCGTTCGGTGCTGCGACCAACTGAGCGATCGGTTCAAAAATTTGTGTTGTATCCTTTTGATTCCGGACCAGGGGATAGGACATCATCACTGATACATTCGGATAAATTCGTCCCGTATTGTATGTTTCATCTGCTCTGCGTCCGGCAAAGGCATATCTTCCTGTATCTACCGCATATCCGTCCGCCCGAATAAAACCCGTTGTTTCTGTTGCCAATCCCCAGGAGGTAATATATGGCATTTTAAGCCCCTGAGTCACCGAAAGCCGATTAGATTTAAAATGATCCCGGGTATTAAACATCATTGCATTAACGGCACTGAATCCATAAATACCCGTATTTCCAAATGGTTGCGTATTATATTGATAGTCAATCACCGGCAAAATAACGGGTATCGAGTGGCTGCTGACCCCGTCCTGTAAACTTTGGAACGAATAGAATTTCGCCCGAAAATAGTTCCGATTACCGAAACGTTCCGCCGTCAAATGGGACGTTAAAAATGGTTCAGTATCATCAATCCCCGGCAGCTGATACCGACGGAAATACGTATCTGTCGCCGTTTTATAGAGCCGACCCGATGCTTTCCAGTGCTCTGTTATATCATATTGAAAAGAAGCATCAATATGTCCCTCTTTGCGGTTATCCCCATGATCTTTTGTGCCACTGGCCTGAATGGACAGGACCCCGGCGGAAAAACGTCCCTGATAATCCAATAATCCCATCGGGAAATGTTCAGGAGCGATAATCGGTGTCAAGGTTAGGTTTTGATTATCTGCCATATTGATAAAGTAAGGAACGGATACCCCATGCCGCATCTCGTGCGTGCTACTGATACTCGGGTTCAAGAAACCACTGCGCCGTTTAACGGTAAAATCAGGCATTCGCCAGTAGGGCATATAAAATACCGGTATATCCTTCACATCCAAAAAAGCGTGTTTATAGACCAAATCATGATTTTCCGAATCATTCCAAACGGTTTTGGACCGTAACCGCCATAGGGGAGCGACCCCTTCACACACATCACATGGCGTATAGACAGCCTCGGTCAAATAAGAATCCCCATTTGCCATCCGTTCCATTTTTTCGGCACCTAAATAACTGCCCTCATACATCCGGATATCCGTTTCACCAGTGACCATCGTACTTAAATCACCGGCCATAATACCGTTTTTCGTATGAGCCTTTGTACCATCTAACATAATAATGGTAATTTGGTTGGGTGCTGTTATTTGATTTTGTGTTTTATCAAAGGTGATCTGTTCCGTTTGAACAGTCATCGGCCCCTGTTTCAGGACAACATTTCCCGAAGCAACCAATACATTTTGTTTCTGTTGATAGGCTATTTTATCTGCTTCAAAATCAACGGGAGCCTTTGTATCTATTTTGGCAAACTTAACATCAGCTGCTTGTCCGTTCACGGCCCCAGCAAAAATAACCATCAAGCACAATGCACCGAAACGGAATAACCTTTTTCCTTTCCTTTTCATTTGCGGATGCAATAAGAACAATGCCGGAGAAAAAACATTCAACGCAACAAAGGTTAACCAAAACAAATTATTGCCGGCCATATTTTCAAACATCAAGGCACACGACTGTATTAATAATGCAGCCCCGACCGTTGCATAAATCCGACCAGACTGTCCCCGACGATTATAGTGCCCCGATAAAATACCGAACATAATCAGGAACATAAAAGTGATATTATACAACGGTTGGACCAGGCGCTTTACAAACTCAACCTTATGTTTCCGCCAAAGCGGCGCTCGTCCCCCGACATCGACTTTCTTCTTCATCAGCAACTCCCGCAAAGATAATTCCCGAACATCGGACGTTCGGGTACCACTTTTCCCCTTATCGGCAAAACTCATGGTATATTTTTCAAATTTTAAGATGGAAAATTGATTCGTTTTTGGCTGATATTCCTGACGCGACCCGTCATGAAATTCAACACGGATACCATCCGGTTCCTGAAAAACAATACCGTAATTGGCCGATAAAATAGATACCCGTTTCGGATCTTTGGCATCATAGGCTAAAATTCCTTTAACCGTACCATCTTGCGTCCTTTCTTTTACATAGAGTGTTAACCCGTTCCCAACCGAGTTAAATTGACCCTCCTGCAACAATAAATGTGACAAATCATTTCTGATTTTCCACTTCATCTCGCGCAACTCCGTATTGGACATCGGAATAATAAAAACAGAGAACAAATATCCCAAAACCGTCAAAACGGCCGCCATCTTAAATACAGGACGCATAATGTCTCTGGGACTCATCCCGACAGCCTGCATTACCATCAACTCTTTATCCGATTGCATGCGAATCAAGGTAAACAACGTCACGGCAAACAATGCCAATGGCGACAAAACCTGTAAAAAATTCGGCAACACCAAAACCGTTAATTTCAGGAAAACACCGACCGATACCCCCTTAGTGACAATCATGTCAATCATACGCAGCGACTGCGTTAACCAAACCAAGACCGTCATGCTTGTCAAAACAAGCACAAAACCGACAATTATTTGTTTTAACGTGTATCTATCAATAATTTTCATATATCATCCTTTTGGGCTACTATACGACAAAGGATGAGAATTTTCAACTATCTTTTTCAACCGATCCGGCAAAACATGCGTATAAATTTCTGTCGTGGCAATATCGGCATGCCCCAACATCTTCTGAACCGACCGCAAATCTGCGTCATGCGCCACCAAATGGCTGGCAAATGAATGCCGAAAAACATGCGGAGATACCTTTTCCGGTGGAATACCCGCTAACAATGCTATTTTCTTTAAGTGCTTAAAAAAACCGTCCCGCGTTAAATGACCGGAATGACTTTTAGACGGGAATAACCACTTATTGATACGACCGACCGGCAATACGCTTTCCCGCTCCATCCGCCATACATCCAATGCCCGAACGGCCGGTTCATTCAAGGGGACAATTCGTTCTTTGTTTCCCTTGCCCAAAATGGTCAATGTTTGCTGATTTTCATCAATGGCTGTCACAGGCAATCCCACCAATTCACTAACCCGTGCCCCTGTTGCATACAGAACCTCCAACAACGTATAAAGACGTTTGTCCTCGTTTTGGGCTGTATTCAGCAATGTCGCCACTTCCGCCTCACTTAAATACTTCGGTAAGGATTTACCGATTTTCGGTGACAACAAATAATCCGACGGATTCTTGGCAATTCGATTTTCCGAAAACAGGAATCGATAAAATTCACGAATAGCCGATAAACGCCGCGCTTGCGTCTTCGGTGCCAACCCACTGACCGCCAGTTGTTGAATATAGGTTGCCAAATCTCCCCGTTTAACCTGTTTTAGCGAAATTTGTCGCATATGCAAAAAGGCTTCTAAATCCCTCAAATCACGCCGATATGCTTCAACGGTCCGAGGACTCGCCCCCCGTTCAGCCACCATCATTTCCAAAAAGGCCTCTATATCAGCTTGCACAATTGTTATCCCCGATTCTATATTTTTTCCGCCGGCGGCAACCATTGTTCAACAGCCTGCCGTTCCTTTGCCATTTTTATCAAATGTTCCAGTAGAGATTCATCAAATGATTGATTGGTCTTCGAACCGCTAAATAAGGAAGATTGGGCCTTTAATCGAACTTCATGCGGCACACTCTCTATACCGGATAAAACCATCCAATCCCCGCGTTTTAAGGGTAAATCAAAAATATCCATCCCCCAGGCCTTAGCCGATAACGGCAACTCAAAAATGGACGGGTTACCGGTTGGCATATCATGTGCAGAACCGCGATACAAATTTTCTCCGGCAGCGTTTAAAAACACATGCGTATCAGCATTGCTTTCGCGATACACTTCATAGGCAAAAGCCGCAGCAGGCGGCACACCTGTCTCCTCAGCACAAACAACCCGCAAAAATGATTCATCCGCCCCAAAAGCTCCCATCCGTTCATCCGTGCAAGCCTCCTTTACCCGCCCCAAGGCGAACAAAGCCGCCGTTTGCATTTGGACTAGATCGTTATTTTTATCTTTATCCGGAATATGATCAATCAGTGTTAAGACATCCTCAAACAATCCTTGCGCCATCAATGTTTGCAAACGCGTTTTTAAGAATACCCCATCATCCGCCGCCAATTCCGACAAACCACCGACATCTGTTAGTAAAATTTGCCGTAATATTTCCCTTTCCGAATCATTAAAAGGAATATCGGCAGCCTGTCGAATTTGTTGAATCACTTTATCGGCAACCGGCTTATCCCCCCAAATACGGGCATCAAACACCGTATCAATACCAATACTGCCGGGTGTCAATGCCGGTAAGGGCTCAGTCACAACCTCTGCCCGAGCGACCCCTCCCAGAAAAAAAGCCAATGCCAACCCGATAAACTTATTGAGCACCATAGACAACCGTTTTTTCAATTGTTTCCGACCGAGGTGTCCAATCCATCACCGCCACCAATACCAGAAAAAGAGCAATCAAACCAGCCCCTATTTTCAGGATAAAAGACATTTTTCCTTTATTTTGTCCCATGTTTGCCTCCTTGACTCAAAACAAAAATAATGCTATGATAACGACAAACTATTCTTTTTTATTTATCTTGTCAAGAAAGAACTGATGACACAACGATTATTAAAACCTAAAATTATCTTACTGGTCGGCATGATGGGAGTCGGCAAGACAAGCCTGGGTCGCATTATTGCCCGCCGACTGGAACTGCCTTTTTTGGATAGTGATAAAGAAATTGAAACCATGACGGGTTTTACGATTTCGGATTTATTTGCCCGATACGGCGAACGGGAATTTCGTAGCGGTGAAGAGCGGGTAATGGCTCGCTTATTGAATGGTAAGCCTTGTGTTTTATCTTCCGGTGGTGGAGCGTTCTTGTCCGAAAAAACCCGAAAATTAGCGTCCGAAAAAGCTGTATCTATCTGGATAAAGGCCGATTCCGACATTATATCCGGCCGAACGGAGGGCCGCACACACCGCCCGCTGGTCCCGGCGGCAGATAATAAAAAGATTATTGAACGCCTGGTACAGGAATGTTATCCGATTTATGCAACCGCCGACATAACTATTCCTTCCTATGATGAGCATCCATCCAAAACAGCCATCCGGTTATTGAAAGCATTGGAGGACTGCCAAATTATTTCACCCTATCAAGGAACAAGGAAGAAAAAATGACCCCTTATTTGATTTTACTTTTTCTGTTGATTTGCTCTTTCTTCTTTTCCGGAACGGAAACGGCAGTGACAGCCGTATCTTTGCCCCTATTACATGACCAGGAAAGACAGGGAAACGAGCGGGCCACCCTTTTGAACCGAATGAAAGCAAACAGCGATCGATTACTGGGAACCCTTTTGTTTGGGAACAATATCGTTAATATCGCTACAACGGCCTTATCCACCAGCCTGATGATTTCTTTTTTTGGCGAGTATTGGGGGGTCGTTTTATCAACTTTTGTGGTCAGCGTTATCGTCCTTATTTTTTCGGAAATTTTACCCAAGACTTATGCCTTATCCATCCCCTATACTTTTTCCATGAAGGTGACTCCGATACTGCATATTTGTTTTATTCTGTTTCATCCGTTTGTAATTGCTTTGAACTGGATTTCAAAACAGGCTCTGCGTTTCCTGCCCCGTGCCAACCAAACTATTGATGCCGAGGAAAAATTAAAAGCCGAAATTCGCGGCACCCTGGATTTGGACACCGGAACAGCACTGGCCCAAGAACAAAGTATGTTGAAAAGCGTGTTAGATTTGGATGACGTCACCGTTGAAGATATCATGCAACATCGCAGTCATATAGTTTCTTTGAGTGTTGCCACACCACCGGCCGAAATTTTTGACTTTATCAGCCGCACCCCTTATAGCCGTATTCCCTTATTTAAAGGACGTCGAGATAACATTGTCGGCATCCTGCATGTCAAGGCCGTTTTGAAAATGATGACCCAATCCGATTCCCAAAAAATCAATGTGTTGGACTACTGTGTAAAGCCCTGGTTTGTCTTAAACACAACATCACTGATGGACCAATTGCATTCTTTCAAAAAACGACACGAACATTTTGCCTTAGTCGTAGATGAATATGGCGATCTGCAAGGTCTTGTCACATTGGAAGACGTCTTGGAAGAAATTGTCGGCGATATCTCCGATGAGAACGACAATCCCGAACAATCCACTTTGCAACCGGTAAAAACAGAATCCGGTGCCTGGCAGATTGACGGGCAAACGACCATTCGAGATTTAAATCGCCATTTCCATTGGGATTTACCGGATGACAATGCCGCCACAATTGCAGGATTGGTTTTATTCCTGGCAGAGCGCATTCCGAACAAGGGACAATCTTTTATGCTGAACGGGTTCACATTTTCCGTCGCAGAAAAGACAGGCCACCGCCTAACGACCATTGATATTTTGCCGCCGGCCAATTAGATTTTTAATGAAAGGGAAAAAGATGCAAACACAACAACAAATTACTTCCGATTTATACTATGTCGGTGCCAGCGAAGGACGTCATCCTCTATTTGAAAACATTTATCCGGTTGCAAACGGAATGTCTTATAATTCCTATCTTTTGCTGGATGAAAAAACGGTTTTAATGGACACTTGCGATGAAGCGGTTCGGGATATATTTTTAACAAAAGTTCGGACCGTTTTAAATGAGCGGCAACTGGACTATATCTTTGTGCACCATATGGAACCGGACCATGCGGCTTTGTTGGATGAGGTCATGACACTTTACCCGACAGCACAACTTGTTTGTTCATCCAAAACGGTGACGCTGATCAATCAATTTTTCAATCGGGATGTCTCGGCGCGAGCAATTATTGTTAAAGATGGTGATACATTATCTACCGGTCGTCATACTTTTTCTTTCTATACCGCACCGATGGTCCACTGGCCCGAAGTTATTGTGTCCTATGATCAGACGGATTGTATCTTATTTTCTGCTGATGCGTTTGGCACTTTTGGAGAATTAGACGGTTCCCTATTTGCGGATGATATTGACTTATCAACTTTTTTACCCGAAGCCCGCCGTTATTACGCAAATATCGTTGGCAAATACGGTAATCAAGTTCAGGCCTTATTAAAAAAAGCAGCCACCCTGAATATTCAACAAATTTGTCCGCTGCATGGCCCAATTTGGCGAAAAAACCTGGGCTGGTTTATTGAAAAATATCAACGGTGGAGTACTTATACGCCCGAAGCCGATGCCGTTTTAATCATCTATGGTTCCATCTATGGACACACGGAACAGGCTGCCCGTATTTTGGCGACCAAGTTGTCTGAACGGGGAATATCGAACATCGCCTTATATGATGTTTCCAAAACACATCCGTCCGTTTTGGTGGCTGAGGCCTTTCGGTGTGCTGCCATCGTGATTGCCTCGGCAACCTATAACAACGGCATTTTTCCGCCGGTGGAAACGGTTGTTTTGGACTGGAAGGCTCATGCTCTTCAAAACCGGAAATTTTATTTGATACAAAACGGTTCATGGGCACCGGCCAGCGGCAAACTGCTGACGGCAATGCTTTCCGACATGAAGGGTTGTTCGACAGATGAAAACATTCTGACACTGACATCGGCTCTGAAACCGGGACAGGAATCTGATTTAAACGCTTTGGCTGACCGAATTCAACAGGGGCTAGCCTGATATGTATATGACCCGTGTCCAAAATAAATTGACTTTGGCCATTCGGGTTTTACCCAATGCCCGCCGATCGGGTGTGGAAGGTTTGTGGAACGGATCTCATTTAAAAATAGCCCTATCGGCTCCACCGGTTGACGGTAAAGCCAATGAAGCCCTCATTAACTTTCTATCGGACTTTTTTGATTTACGCAAAAGTGCCATCACACTATTAACCGGCCAAACGGGACGGATAAAAACAATATCCCTGTTGTTTTCTACCTCGGAACTGGCGGAATCCGCCGGCCAAAAATTAGAGCAAATCTGTGGTCGTTAAGCCGACCGGCACATGATCCGAAGTTCCTTTTATACCCCGAACGGATTTATAAATATCGGCCCTGACAATATGCCGGGCCAATGCCGGCGTCACCCATAAAGCATCCAATAAGATACCATTATTTTTGGGCCAAGCTCCCCCTTGAAAATCCCAAAAAGAATAACTGTTTTCGGCGGCATTATATTGACGAATAACATTGATCAGGCCTTTCGTCAAATCGGCATAGGCCTGCCGCACTGGCGGAATCATCAAGGCACTTTCCCGAAATAAATCCGGTTGATACACATCAGAATCCCGTTCTATCACATTAAAATCGCCGCCCAACACCACTTCTTTTCCCGAACAAATCAAGTTTTGAATATGATCGCCCAATGCAGCCATCCACCGCAATTTATAAGTCAACCGTTCCATATCCGTCGGATTTTTGTCGGGCGGATTCCCATTAGGAACATAGACACAAATTAAAACAACACCCGATTTTGTTTCTGCCTGAATGAACCGGGCTTGGTCCGCAAAGCCGGCTAATTCCAAACGAACAAATTGCAGGGGCCAACGACTTAATATCGCCACACCGTTATAACTTTTTTGACCGGAAATGACGGACGTATAACCGGCCATTTGAAGATCAAAAAAAGGAAAGTTTTCTTCTGTTGCTTTAATTTCTTGCAAAAGCATATAATCCGGCTTTTCCCGACTCAGAAAATCAACCAAAACCGGTAGCCTTGCCCGAACCGATGCCACATTCCACGAAATTATTTTTTGCATTTTTAAAAATCCTGTGCTATATCAACAACTATGAAGTTTTATATTGCCGCTTTACTATGCCTGATTTTTGCACAAAATGCAAACGCTTTCTGCCGGTCAATTACACCCTGGACAATTGTGGATACCAAAACGGGAACGGTCCGTTATATTACCCATCTGTCTCGGGATGATTTTTTAAGAAACGCTCCCCAAAGGATGTCCCCCAATACGTTGGGGATGACGGTTGCCAAACTCGGGGTCAATGGCACAGCACAACCATCGGTGCAACAGGACGGTCGCTCAGCCTGTGTTCAGATTAAAGAATTACGACTGACCATCGGTTATGATACCTTAGATGTCTACATTGACAAGAAGTATAAACCCGGCTCTTGCGAGTATGAGGTTGTAAAAGAACATGAAAATTATCATGTTCGCGTATCTCAGGAAGCCATGATGTTTTTCCGTCCCGATATTGAAAAAGCCCTCCAAACGGCTTTATCCCATATTCATCCGGAAACGGTTTACAGTCAAAATGACGCCCAAAAAACCTTTGAGCGTCAATTTAATCAGGTTATGCGTGAAATTCAGCCGTTGATTGATCATATTAATCGCAAGATTGCCGAAAAGAATTATATTATTGATACGCCCGAATCTTATGCGGCCACAACGGCTTTATGCCGAAATTGGTAATTACATTTTGAAATATCTGCCCAGTTCCATAGCACCATAAATAACCAAATACGCTCCCAACAGGAATGTAATGGTAAAAATGCCGAATACCGGATACAGAAATAACAGAATACCGAATATAATCCCAACCAATCCGGTCAACAAAGTCATCATCCCCCAAGATGATTGTTGTGTCCGTAATTGCAGGCCGCCAATAAATTGCGTTACCCCGACGAACAGACACCAAAATCCCAGGATAATCGGCATACTGATGGCCGTAACGCCCAGGTTTGTCAACAGGACCAATCCGATTAAGATATCCAAGATACCGATGACCGGATACATATAGGAACGTGACTGTCTATATTCCAATAAATAACCGCAACCCATTACCATAAATCCGATTCCGACAATCATGGCCGAGGCCATCAAAGCGGTATCCGGATTAAACAGAATATAGATTCCGGCAATAATGGAAATCAGGCTGACAATCAACAGCCAGATACTTTTCGTTGTTTTGATATTTTTTTCTTGTTGCATCATTATATCCTCCCGCAAACAATATGGATTTTCTCTTTCCGGGAAGCAAGCCCGTTCTTTTGTCTTACCGGTCAATACAATATGTATTTATCTTAACATTTCTAATAGATTTCAACGAAATATCGCGCGTTTTCAAAAACTGCTTGACAAGGATTTTTAACTGGTGTATAATCCAGGAACTTTCTTTCCGAAGAAAGGCCTTCCAGCGGGTGTAGCTCAATGGTAGAGCTCCAGCCTTCCAAGCTGATCACGTGGGTTCGATTCCCATCACCCGCTCCAAAAATTTGGGGCTTCCAATTTCCCTTTGGGGCTTCATAGGATGAGAAAACATCCGAAAAAAACAATAGAACCGAAGTCATTGCGACTTCATTTTACTAACTGATCAGTTAATGAAAGAAAAAAAATGAGTAAAGAAAAATTTAACAGAAGTAAACCGCACTGCAATATCGGTACAATCGGTCACGTTGACCATGGTAAAACGACATTGACAGCTGCCATTACAAAAGTTTTGTCCGAAAAAGGTGGCGCTGCCTTTGTTGACTATGCCAACATTGATAAAGCTCCGGAAGAACGGGCTCGTGGTATTACGATTAACACATCTCACGTGGAATACGAAACAGACAAACGGCACTATGCGCACGTTGACTGCCCGGGCCACGCCGACTATGTGAAAAACATGATTACCGGTGCCGCTCAGAAGGATGGTGCTATCTTGGTCGTTTCCGCTGCTGACGGTCCGATGCCGCAAACACGTGAACACATTTTGTTGGCTCGTCAGGTCGGTGTTCCTGCCATTGTTGTTTACTTGAACAAAATGGATATGGTGGATGATCCGGAATTGTTGGACTTAGTTGAAATGGAAGTTCGCGAATTACTGTCTTCCTACCAATTCCCGGGTGATGAAATCCCCATCATTAAGGGTTCTGCCAAGGTTGCTTTGGAAGGTGGCGATCCGAAGATGGGCCATGATTCCATTATTGCTTTGATGGATGCTGTTGATTCCTACATTCCGCAACCGGAACGTCCCAAGGATGCTCCGTTCTTGATGCCGATTGAAGACGTGTTCTCCATTTCCGGCCGTGGTACAGTGGTTACCGGTCGTGTGGAACGCGGTGTCTTAAAGGTTGGTGACGAAATCGAAATCGTCGGTTTGCGTCCGACACAAAAGACGGTTTGCACGGGTATTGAAATGTTCCGTAAATTGTTGGATCAAGGTGAAGCCGGGGATAACATCGGTGTGTTGCTCCGCGGAACAAAACGTGAAGAAGTCGAACGTGGTCAGGTTTTGGCTGCTCCGGGCACCATTACACCGCACACGAAGTTCGAATCCGAAGTTTATGTGCTCAGCAAAGAAGAAGGCGGACGTCATACACCGTTCTTTGCCAACTATCGTCCTCAATTCTACTTCCGGACAACAGACGTGACCGGAACAATCGAATTGCCGGCCGGTGTTGAAATGGTTATGCCGGGCGATAACGTGAAACTGACCGTTTCATTGATTGTGCCGGTGGCCATGGCCGAAGGTTTACGCTTCGCTATTCGTGAAGGCGGTCATACCGTCGGTGCCGGTGTTGTTTCCAAGATTATTGAATAATTTGGAACACAAATTGGTTCGAAATCCCCCGTGCTTCGCGGGGGATTTTTGTTATGGATAACGTATTTAAAAAGGCGGGATCAGCAACACAAAACAGAGTTGTCGCCACTGCGTTCATCATCGATCATGCGACCATCAAGCAAGATCACTAGGAACGCTGGACAGAAATCATATATGCTTGTTGTCAAATAATTCTTGCATTTTGGATACACCTTGTGTATAATGCTCCCCATGTGGGCCTGTAGCTCAGTTGGTTAGAGCTGTCCGCTCATAACGGATAGGTCGTGGGTTCAAGTCCTACCGGGCCCACCAAGATTAAAAGCCACGCCTTTCGGGGTGGCTTTTTTCATATTTCGCAAGGCATTCGGCAGGTTCGATTATGAAGGGACAGAAAACTTCCGTCAATTCCGACATCAATTCATTCTGCGCTACCGCTTGAATTCATTGTGTCTCATTGCTTTGCGCATAAAAAATGTTCACTGGACATTTTTTATTTACGCAGTATCGAACTTTTGCATACTTTCCATTATAAAACAAGCACTTATCCACAGTTCAAGTCCTGTCAGGGCGTCAAATAAAATATTTTTAAATCCTAAACTTTTCCCGTTACATTATATTAACTATTCCCAATTTGAAACAAACATTGAACGTAGATTTTCAATTTTATCTGGCATCTTAGTCCTTCTTGATGTCAATCCCAAAAAGGTTGCAGCACGAGAAATACCAACATACAAGTATTTTTCAAAGATTCGTGGTTTAAGATCAGCCAATTCATCAACATCCATAAAGAAAGCAGCCTCAAACTCTAGTCCTTTAATATAGTCAATGCAAAATACCCGTACGCTATGACCATTTCCTATAATGCGACCATTTTCACAAGCGTCAACCGCAATATTATTATGTTTTAATCTTTTATTCAGTTCATCAGCTAGCTTCTTAACCTTATCTTCGGTATTAACCAAAATTGCGATAGATGGAAGGGTTTCAATTTTTCGTTCTATCTCAATTATTCTTGTAGCCAACCAATCTGCTTGCTTTTCCATGCTATCAAGCGAATATCCTGCCACAGGGTCAAGACGGTCATTATCTATGTATTTAGGTTGCTCGTATGAATCCACCCTTGCACCAATGATTTTTGTGGAAAGTTCAAAAAGTTGTTTACTCTGACGATAAGGGATTTTAATTTCCTCTATTTGTACCTGTTCTAGTGCCCATTTGAAGTCATCAACAGAAGAAACACCAATTTCAGTTAATCGTTGGTTTATATCACCAGCCCCAAAGAAACACTTACTATTCTTCTGTAATAAATTGTCCATTATTGCAATTTGAACAGCCGAAAAATCTGTAATTTCATCAACAAAAATCTGACGTCTCATTAAGGCTTCATCTAATTTATCCATTTTAAATGCTTTGTAGGCTTTAAAATAGGCTAAAATAACAATATCAAGTTCTGGGTAAGATATAGCTCTTGGATTAAAAGTATCTATATAATAATCCTTATTTAATCTTCTAAAAGATCTATAGTTTGTTTTTAGTGATGATAGGTACCTTGATTTTGGATTTCTAAAATTTCTCAACAACTTTAACTCTTCAACTAAAGCTCCTATCTCATTCTTTTTATTATCTGGAATAATTTTATCAAATTTTATAGTATTCCCGACAATGAAATTAAAACTTTTTTCTGAAATTTTTTTCTTTTTATAAAAGGTATAAGCAAGGTTCTGAACTGGTTCAATAAGATATTTTTGTATAATTTCTTGTGGACTCAATGCAAAATAATTTTTTTCTTCTTCGTCGTCATCATCTCCAATATCTTCTGTATTACTAACGATTTTGTATTTGGAATCAATTTCATTTCTTAAATTAAAGAGAGACTCTTTGATAGTTTCTTTTTCCCATTTTAATCCATCTGTTAAGGCTTTCCCAACTATATTTTTTAATTGAGCTTGAATTTTTTGTAGTTTCTCAGAAACTTTTTCAAATATTTTTTCTAAATCATTGCATATCGAGACAATACGTGTATCTTGTGTAATACTCAAATAACCTAACATATCCTTTATCTCAGGATCTTTCAGGTTCATAATATCCTTATGGGCAGTTGCTAACTTTGACAAAAACTCCTTATTTTGAAATTCAAAGAAATTAATAAAAATATTTTTCTGATTTTCAGATGATTGAACTTTTATATAATTTTCATCGCTTAATTGGAATCCAGAACGTAAGGAAGTCTCTAAGAGCATTAGGTTATCACGTGCGATATTCCTGATAAAATCCTTCCATACAAATACATTCTCATCTGGAGCCGCAATATTTTCCCTACTAAAAGCTTCTTTTAAATAAACCTTTAGTAATTCCGTAGGGGTAAACATATACCACGATTTATCCCCAGGTAATCTAGAATTTTCGTCATTTGAATCAAGATTTAGCCCCAATTTCTTTATTAAGGTTGTTGTTTTACCCGTACCTGGTGGCCCTAAAACAATAATTTTTATATCTGGGTCCTGCCTTTGTATTTTATCCTGAAATTTATCTAGGATTGGATTATCTCTTAAACCCATACTTGAAATAACATCTTGCTTAATTTTGCCAGTAGTACTTTCATTAAATTCCTCTGAAAATGAAAATACATCAGAATCAACAGATTGGAGTAGAGTGCGTAATGAAGAATGAGATGAAGCTGTTTCTTTAAAATACATTTTTGCTGATGCATCCCATTCTCCAGCAACTCTACGAGTATCAAAAGAATTTTTTTGTAAAATTTCATATTCTTCTGTACGCCGATCAAGTTCCACTTCATAAAAATCGCCTATATCCTGCGAAACTAACGATGCTTTTGGGACATGGTCGTTTAATATTCCATTTTCAACATTTTCAATAGTAAAATTCAGAGAGGGCAATTCTCCCCCTCTTGTAATATAATACGTTTCTATCCTACCTGTATTACAATTTTTTACTGTCACGCTTGCGTAAAAGGGGTGGCTTCGTGCCATTAACAACTGTTGCTCTTTGTCTCTTAATCTTTTATTGTTTGCTAGAATTTGTATATCAGTAGGTCTATTTGCATAAACATCTGAAGAAAGTGTGGACATATTTTTTAGCTCAAGCGTTGCTAAATTTGAGACATGATCAGCAGATTTTAAGGCCTGATTTGCGATTTCCTTTTCATTTTGCATAGGCAGACAAGCTCCATCTTAAGAAGATTATACGGTGATTATATCATACTATGCTGGGTAAGACAAGAAAAAAATAGACCCTATAACTTTTTACAAAAGTTTTTCCCCTGGGGAAAAAAGTTAAAACAGGTTTTGGATTTGTAAGACCAATTCTTTTAACTCGGCTGAATGGGTTGCCCGATATCCGCTAACTACCTGCCATCAAAATTACTCGTGTTCTTTTTCCCAATCGGATCTTAATTTAGCCCAAATATTCGTATCCCGTAACCGTCCGTGATATTCATCCCAGGCATCCTGCCGCATAACACCTTCCAACGCATAGCCGCATCTCTCCGAAACATGAGCCGATCGCAAATTACGTGTGTCGTTTTTTATGATAATACGGTTTATTCCGGCCTTAAATGCTTCGCTTTCCAAGGCATGAACAGCCTCCTGCATATATCCGTGTCCGACAGCCGTATTTGCCAACCAATAGCCGATCTCACCAGACTTGTCCGTCCATGAAATATGACAAATATCCACACAACCCAAAATTTGCTCAGAATCCTTTTTCGTAATAGCATAAGCAAATCCGACCTCTGCCTCCCAATGAGCTTGACACCACTCCACCAAATAATGCGTGTATTCGTCTTCGGCCGAGTGTGTTTTATCCGGCCAAGGGAGCCAGACCCTCAATTGCTCCCGGGATTGATCTGCCACATCATACAGATTTTGTGCCAATTGAAAAGAGGGTTTATTTAATCCTTTTAACATAATGCGTTTTGCTTCAATTTGTTCCGGTAGTTTCATCATATCCTCCTATTCAAATTTCATATCCTGAATACGCTTTTCGGCAGCCTTAAAATATGTCGGATCCAATTCAATTCCGATAAATCGCCGTTTGTTTTTCAATGCTGCCACACCGGTTGATCCGACCCCCATAAACATATCCAAAACAACATCATCGGGATTGCTGGCAATTTTAATAATATGCTCTAACACAGCCAACGGTTTTTGGGTCGGATGCTTGGGATTTTGCAACCGTTCTTTACCGGCACAGATGGGGGCCTCAATAAAGTTATGCATTTCCGTTTGTTTCCCGAAATGCCAAGTATGCCCCTTATTCCAAAGACAGACAATCAATTCACAACTGTTTAAAAACGAGGCCTTACGAATACACGGTATCGGGTTGGTTTTATGCCATACCATAAACTGAAACGTATCAAATTCAGCATTGAAGGCTTCATGAAACTTTCCGATTAAATTATAGCTGCAAAAGATGAAGATATTACCTTTCGGGGTTAAAATGCGTTTAAACTCAGACACCAAATCGGCCGGGTTTAAAACTTTTTTATCCCAATCTGCCACATCATTATTAACACGTCCCCGCCACCCAAATGTCATGTTGCCGGTGCTGTAATTGGCCAGGTTATACGGTGGATCACACAGGATTAAATCCACGGAATGATCTGGTATTTTTTTCATTTTTTCAAAGCAATCACCTTGCCATAATTGAATTTTTTTAACCGTCATCCCGATTCATTTCCTTTATTTTTTCGGCAATTTCAAAGGCGGGATTAAGCGTTCCTTTCGGGGCTATTCCTTCTTGCCCCAACGGAACGGCATATCCTTCCCGATAGAGCGTTTGATGAAATCGTTTATGTTTCGGACTCATCATTTGATCCGGTGCAAATATATGAACCGGCACACCGGTTGCACAACATTCCGAACACATAGACATTGAATCTCCCGTCACTACAATTTCATCGGCACAGGCCAACAACCCGAAATAGGGATTTTCCGTTTTATCCCCAAACCGATAGAAAAAGAACGGCTGTGGCAACGTGTTTGCCAATGTTTGCACGACTTCATTCGGTGTTCGCCGGGATGTCGTCACTAAAATTGACGCCGGCTTCAACGCCTGAACACCAGCCACTAAATCATGAGCCATTTCAATCGTAAAGGGATTGTTTTTGGTTGCCCCCCCCACAATCAGCGACAGGCGCCTGTGCGGATAATCCCGAAAGACGGGTTCCCATTTTTGCCTTTCCTGAATCAAGCGTGCCCGCGATACCCGATGGGGCGTTCCCGTCACGACCAGTACATTTTTACTTTTTCCCTGATAACCATCATGCGCCGGCAAAACAACCAAAGATGCTTCCTTAAAACCGGCACATCCCGGGTTCATCAACTGAACAATGCGTGTCCGATTACCGGATTGTTTCCGAATATACCGCGCCACGGGGAAAGAACGCCGACCGGCGCTTAACACAACATCCGGCCAGGGACCCTTTATTTTATTTCGAGATTCTGCATCAAGGCCAATTAAACTTTTTCCCCGAACCAGGTTCGGCAATTTAATCCACCTGTCATAACGAATATCAATCCGTTCAAAGGGTTCACCCAATGCTTCGGCGATACCCAATAACTGATTAACATTTCCGGCCCGATCATCGGCTAATATCCAAACATTGGTCATTATCTCACCCCATAAATTTCAGGATAAATTTTCTTAAATCCGGTACCATGTCCCGCTCCCGGCACAATCACCACCGTATCCGCCGGCGCAAAATCAAGCACCAATTCCGGTGGCACATTGGTATCTTTTTCCCCGACATAGTGTCGTTGAGGAATTTTTTGGAAAACCTCTTTCTTGTCACCTAGATTCAATGATTCGGACAGGGGACTATCCCCGTGATATTTAGCCCAGGCTACTTGATCCAACACACCGGAAACTGTTACAATCTGTTTAATTCGTTCCGGATGGCGCACGGCAATCAAACCCGCCATTTGCGCCCCTCCTGAAAAGCCAATCAAGATGATTTTATTCGTTTTTGCTTTTTTCATCAATGCCTTAATAGTCATATCCATGCTGTTTACATTGGCTTCCGAAAAACGGGCCGTTGTCCAGTCAGATACGTCACACCCCCCTTGATAGTATTGGCAAGGCCGCCCAACATAGGCCACATTCGGGGACGGGTCATCGGCCGCCAAACGCCGGACGAAATCCCCGGACGGTGTCGGATTATCGGTCGGCAGACCATTCCTGTCAAAAGCATTTCCATCCCCCTCAATATAGATTTTCAACGGGGCTCCCGGTTCTTCTATCTTATACCAATTAGCGATTACATGTGGTGGAGCCGGTGTCATCTGAAAACTCATATCAGACAAAGGGTTACGATAACTGCACGCCCCCAATCCGAATAACACGAATATCAATAAAAATTTCTTCATACATCCGTTATACCAAAAATCCCCCCGCTTGACAAGACTGAATTTTCGGATTATGTTTTTCTTGTAAACAATTTTCAGGAAGGGGGGATTTTCATGCCGGGTTGTGGTTGCGGAACAAAGAAGAAATAAGCTTTTATTTCTTTGACAACACTCTGCCATACAGGCGGGGTGTTTTTTTAAACATGATGTTTCTTTTTAAACCGGCGTCGAGCCAATTTCATCGGGATAAACCCGGCCAATAGGCGAAATACCCACGTATGTATTCGTTTTCCCAACGAATGATTAAGGCGATAGCCTTTAAAAAATTTATTTAGAACTGCTGTATCAACCGAATAATCATATCCACCCGGTTTTTTACGCTTATAGTCAAAAGTCATCACCGTCACATTCGCGCAAGGATGACTCCTTTGAACAGGGCCTTTATTATTCACCAAATAGAGGACATGAACTTCCTGATTGGGAAAAGCCCGACATAAAACCTGATACCCGGAAATAATTCGGTTGGTATCTTCTTTGGGATGATCAGTCGTCGGCGACTCCATATAAACCGCCAAAACCGTCTTTGATAACTGAATTTTTTGATATAGGCGATTTATCCGACGACGGTATTTTTCCCGAACCAGAGGTAATCCCTCTTCAAATGAGAGTCCGACCGGAAAATCATGATGAAAGACAATACCCGTCTTCTGATCCCGATAAACATGGCATGGATTTTCTGGATCTCCATTTTCGGTATTCATGTCCACCAAATGCTCAACGACCAAAAAATCTTTAAAATGATTGGCAACAAAGCGGGCATTTTGTTCCAACCCCGCACAAAGCAACCAATCAAAAGGGAAACTGGCAAATTGTAAATTTGACCGACGCAATGCTTCGGAACAGGCACATCTTTCCCCGATTGAGAAAATAAAATCATATTTTTTCTTCATACAACTGTTATATGCCTATTTTTCCCTTTTTGCAAGCCTCCTTTTCAGACTTGCTTTTTATGTTTATGTAATTTGTTGCGAATTTTATCTGCGGACAAAGCACTATCGGCTTGAAACCATCCGGCTGATTGTTGTGCTTTATTTTTCTTGATATTCGTGCTCTCTGTCGGTGCTGTTTCCGTCTCGGGCAAAACGACATCCTCCCCCGGTTGCCAATCTGCCGGCGTCGATACCCCAAATTCATCCGTTGTTTGCAGGCTGATCAAAATTCGCATAATTTCCGCAAAGTTTCGACCAGTTGTCGTCGGATAATACAGAATAGTTCGAATAATACCATCCGGATCAATGAAAAAGACGGCTCGAACCGTTTTTGTTTCACTGGCTTCGGGGTGCAACATTCCGTATCGGCGAGCAATTGTTTGGGATAAATCTGCTATCAAGGGAAAACGGATATTGATATTTTTAAGCCCCCGAAATTTAATTTGTTCCTGAATAGCATACAGCCATGCTACATGGCTTGATAAACTGTCCACCGATAACCCGATCAATTCCGTATTCAAATTCCGACATTCCTCTACCAAGCGTGAAAAAGCCATAAATTCCGAGGTGCAGACCGGTGTAAAATCAGATGAATGACTAAACAAAATTACCCATTTACCGGTATAGTCCCTGGGAAAATGAATAGTACCCTGTGTTGTTTCGGCATCAAATGCCGGTGCCGAATCACCGATTAGGGGCAGATGTCCGAATGATTTGGCAGAATCAGATTTATTGATAGGGTGTTGATTAGTCATTTTTACTCCTTAATTTTTTACTCTAAACTAAATGGATATAGTCAAAAGAGGGGACAAGATGCCCTTTGGACTATATAAAAAAACATTATTTTTCAATTAGTTTTAATAAATATGACATATTTATGACATTTTTGTTGCATTTTTATGTCAAATGGCGTAAGATAACTTTGTTTTAATTTTTGAAAAAGGAGTTTTAAAAAATGAAACGAATTTCTAAATATCTGGTCGGATTGGCCGTTTTGGCAATGACAGCCCCTGCTTTGGCCGGTGGCTATCAATTAAATGATTATTCCGTCACCGGATTGGGCCGGTCCTATGCCGGTCAAGGTATCATGGGCGATGATTATTCTGCCATTGCATTTAACCCGGCCGGGATGACGTTGATGAAACGGTCCGGTGTTCAACAATCATTTTCCATGATTAATTTAAAGGCCGATTTGCGTGGTGTCGGAGCCCATGCCGGTGAAAAAGCCAAAATGGATTTTTGGCAACCGATTCCGGCCGGTTTTGCCCAATATAATGTCAACGATCGTTTGTCGCTGGGATTGGGTATTTACGCTCCTTATGGCTTAAAAACAGAATATAAAGCCAACTGGTTCGGCTCGAATGCGGCCATTTTATCCAAGTTGGACATTGTTGATTTCAATCTGTCCGCAGCCTATAAAATCGATGATCATTGGTCTGTGGGGGCCAGCGCTATTTTGCGTTATATTTACGGTCGGATGACACAATCCGTTCCGTTGATGTTGCCTGTCCGGGGAAGTTTACAACCTGCCGGTGGCGGAGAAATTAATTTTAACGTGCATGGTTGGACACAAACAGCTGCCCTGGGTGCCATGTATGAAGTTGATAAAAACACCCGTTTCGGACTATCCTATCGGTTACGGTCGGCACAACGGGCCAAAGGATTATTCAAAGTATCGGGTAATAATTTACAGATATTAAACGGGGTGACAGATGTTCATGCCAACCCGGACTTACCGGAAACGATAACATTTTCGGCCTATCATCGGTATAAAGACATCGGTTTTTCCGGAACTGCCCGGTGGACACACTGGACATCTTCTTTCCCGAACTTTACAATTCGGGCCAATTCCCCCTTGCTGCAAAACGGTGAAAAAAACACGGATTATCGCTATCAAAACACTTGGACTTTGACAGCAGGGGCCGATTATTACTATAATAAAAACTGGACATTCCGTTTAGGTGGCGGTTGGGATGAAAGCCCGACACACAAACCTGAACGGCGGACCATTCGGATTCCCGATAACGATCGTTGGTGGATGAGCGTTGGGGCCAGTTATATTCGTGATAATTGGCAATTGGATGTTGCCTATGCTCACATGATCGGTAAAACCGGCTTAGCTATGGAGGATACCTCTGTTCAAGCCAAATACAAAAACATGCAATCACATATTTTGGGTATTCAGGTTCAATACAAATTCTAACCGATTATCAGAAAACCCCCGCTGAAAAAGCGGGGGTTTTCATTATTCTTCTTTCAAATCCATTGCATACCCGGCAGATCGAACCGTGCGGATTAAATCCTTTTCTCCGCCGGCATTTAACGCATTTCTTAATCGTTTAATATGCACATCAACGGTGCGTAATTCCACATAGATAGAGCCACCCCATACGGATTTTAATAAATACTCTCGTGACAGAACATCACCGGGCTTTTCCATCAGGAACTGCAATAACCGAAATTCAGTCGGTCCCAAATGAACATCTCGATTACCCCGCGTCACCCGACGCTTGGCAAAATCAATAGTCATATCTTGAAAAGTTTTCACTTCACTTTGGATCGGTGCCGGTATGGCCCGCCGCAACAGTGCACCAATCCGCGCAATCAGCTCCGGCACAGAGAAAGGTTTTGTCACATAGTCATCCGCACCAAAGGATAATCCCTTAACTTTATCGGCTTCATCACCCCGGGCAGTCAGCATAATAATCGGTGTTAAACGTAAATCATAGATTTTGCGCATCTCGCGGCACAGATCTATACCGGCCACATTCGGCAACATCCAATCTAATAAAATCAAATCCGGTTTTTCCAGCAGAGCTGTCTGAATCACTTCCCGGCCATCCATAACTGTCGCTGTTTCATATCCCTGTTTTTCCAGATTATATTTCAAAAGTGTCACCAATCCGGCTTCATCTTCAACAATCAAAATTTTAGTCATACCTTAACCTTTCTATTGCTTGTGCATAATTTTTCTGTTTCAAGATAGCCGTTCCTGCCACCAAAATATCGGCACCGGCCAGCCGACAAGCCGGAGCCGTCACATTATTTATACCGCCGTCAACTGAAATCCGAACCGACTTCTTTCCGATTAACTCTTTCAGGGCGGCTATCTTTTCTAATGCCTGTTTTTGGAAAGTCTGTCCACCAAAACCCGGCTCTACCGACATAACCAAAACCAAATCAATCATCGGCAAAAACGGAATAAGGCGACTGACATTTGTGCCGGGCCGCAAAGATAGCCCCACCCGCCGTCTTTGCTTGCGTATCAACGAAATGGTTTCGGCAATGTTTGTATCGGCTTCAACATGAAAAGTAATCCAATCGGCTCCGGCTTGACAAAACGCTTCAACAAATTGGTCTGGATAAGCCACCATCAAATGCACATCAAACGGGATATCCGAATGCGAACGAACAGCCCGCACAACATCCGGTCCGAAAGTCAGATTCGGCACAAAATGGCCATCCATAATATCCAAATGCAACGCATCCGCTCCGGCCCGGGTTAATTTTTTTACTTCCGTTCCCAATTTTGAAAAATCGGCAGCCAATAGGCTGGGGGCTATTTGAACCATCTTGCATCTCCTTTTTACTCAATATAAAGCATTTTGAATATAAATGCAAAGATTTATTTGGCATTCGATTGCGGAATACCCATATCTTTCCCAAAGGAGGCTTGTATGGATGTGCAGGGAAAAACCGATGAGTGGGTTAGCAATCACTTGTTATCCGATACACAACAACGTCAAATTATATCTTATGAGCAATATCACGACAAACCGTTTTATCGGTTAACGGCCCTTTGGTTAGGACTGTTTATTTTTTGCCTGGGTCTGATTTCTCTGATATCCGAATACAGGGAAAATATCCCGCCGGAAATAAAGGGAATCGGATGGCTTATTTTATCTGTCGGTGGTTTGTTCGGTATTGACATCGGAATAAAAAAACACCGGCAATTATTACGGGAAAGTGCACTCTTTTTTACCTTTCTGATGATTGGTATCGGATTGGGACTTTTGGCTCAAATTTTTAATCTTCCGTTTTCCGGTCAACTGCTGCTCCTTTGGGCAAGTCTTTCGTTTATCCTTGTTTTATACAGTGAACAACCTTTGCTGTCTTTGCTGTGGTTCCCCTTATTTATCGGCGGTATTTTAGGTTATGTTCGGCTGGAATTTTTGCTTTTATTCTTGAATCAGGCCCCGGTAATGACGACCATCTTACTCGCCTTTTTTTTCGGGGGTTTAATCTACCTGACCAATTCCGCCAATCGCCCATTTACCCGATCCGTTCGCATTTGGGCCATTATCCTGTTCTTCGGGACTTTATTGATCGGGGAAGCCGGTATTGAAAATTACCTGGTTTCCGCATTCATAACAATCTCTTTTTTGGGTGGTTTGGCTTTTTATGCAGCCCACAATCAAAAAACAGGTCTGTTTAACCTGGCGTTATTATTTTTGGCTGTTCGCTTTATTGTCTTGACATGTGATTTATTTCGGATAAACACAGCAGTCGGTGAAGGACTCATTTTTATCGGCCTAGTGATTTTAATAACTGTCAGTGGATATCTGATTATAAATCAACGGGCAAATAAACGGTGAATGTCGTTCCGTCACGAACCGTGCTAGCCACATCAATCATACCGTCATGATCATGAACGATTTGTTGTACAATACTCAATCCCAGACCTGTTCCACCGACTTGCCGGGCTTGCACCGAATCAACGCGATAAAATCGATCAAAAAGTTTATCCAAGTGTTTGGGGGCAATCGGCGTCCCTTGATTATGGACGGCAACAGAAACCGTTTGGCGTTTATCTTCCGGTCGATTGGGAAAACCGTTACAAACACCCAATTGAACATCAATATCTGAATGTGGTTTTCCGTATTTGATGGCATTATCAATCAGGTTTTGAAAAACATGTTGTAATTCAGCCCGATTTCCAAGCAATCGAGGAATATCATAATCCATCCGGCAGATCAATTTCTGATGATTTTGAACAGCCTTATGTTTCAAATCAGCCATAACACCCCGAATCAGATCCGGCAAAATAATGACTTCTTTTTTAGAACTTTCCGGCATTGACTGTTGCCGGGCTAATTTCAATAAATCCTGAACGAGTCCCGTCATTCGGGTTGCTTGTTCGGCCATCATATTTAAGAATTGTTCTCGGGCAACTTCATCATCTTTGGCCGGTCCCTGTAATGTTTCAATAAAGCCGGATATAATAGATAGAGGTGTTTTCAACTCATGGCTGGCATTAGCGAAAAATTCGGCTTGTTGTTCACGGAAGCGCTTAAACGGTGTAATATCATTCATCACAATCACGGCAATACCACCATCGCGGGTAGGAGCCGGCAACCGATCAATACGGGCTTGAAAAACAAAATGCTGATAACTCCATTCAAACAGCTCTGTCGTTGTCTTTTCCGCTAATACGTTTGATACGGCCCGTTGAAAAACATCTTCCGTAAAAAGAGACAGACAATTTGTTTTACCGGCTTTATCCCCAAATACAGATCGAGCCTTTTGATTGATAAAGACGATTTTCCCTTCGGGATTAATCATCATTAAAGGATCGGGTAAATGCTCCAAAATACTGGCATCTGAAAGCGTTTGATCGAACCACCGTTTCTTAACGGATTGAAACGTATCCGCCAATCGAAAAGAACTGAAAATTCCTTTTTGAAAATGCGGCGGTTCTATTTCAATACCCTGCGCTAAACTTTTCAGATAAGAAATAAAATTTTCCAATTCATGAAAAACAGCAGCCGTAATGGCCATTGTTAAGATTAAAACCCCCAGGAAAAGCAAACCGGCAGTTTTCCATGAAATCTCATCTAACAGAACAAGAACCGATAAAACAATAGCCGCCGGCGCACTGATGACCCAAGCCCGCGCAACCATTCGTCCGATAATTCGTAATGTTTTTTCTTTCTTTTTCATCGTAAATCGAGTATAATACGAAAAAAGATAAAAGGAAAGAAAAATGTCAGATATCAAGCAAACCCCTATGGTTCAACAATATTTTGCCGTCAAAAATCAGTATCCGGACTGCCTACTGTTTTATCGTATGGGGGATTTTTACGAACTCTTTTACGATGATGCCAAAGTTGCTTCTAAAATATTAGATATTGTCCTGACAGATAAAAATCATAACAAGCCCGGTGGTGAAATGCCCATGTGCGGTGTTCCTTTTCACGCCTATGAAAGTTATTTGGTGAAATTGGTTAAAGCTGGCTATAAAGTGGCTATTTGCGAACAATTGGAAGACCCGGCCGAAGCAAAAAAGCGGGGGGCTAAATCGGTCGTAAAACGAGATGTGATTCGGGTTGTGACGGCCGGGACATTAACCGAAGATTCTTTATTGTCGGCCTCCCGGCATAATTATTTGGCCTGTCTGACACCGTCGGTGACCGGAATGACTTTGGCCTGGGTTGATATGTCCACAGGCGATTTTTATGTGCAATCATTAACCCGGTCTTTATTACCTTCAACATTAGCCCGATTGGAACCATCCGAACTGTTAATTGGTTCCGAATTAAAAAAGCAACATCCCGATTTGGCCTATGCCCTTTCCAACATTACAGAAATTGCAGATGACAAATTTTCTTATTCGATTCAAAAAGAAGTTATGGATTCTTTTTTGTCGGCACACACCTGCACAACCTCTTTTGATAAAGCAGAAATTATCGCCGCCGGCGTTTTACTCACTTACCTGAACGATACCCAAAAAGGAGCTATGCCGCAACTGCATATGCTTCAAAAAGTCTTTACCGAGCAGTTTATGGAAATCGATCCGGCCACACGGCGTAGTTTAGAACTGACGCAATCGCTTTCTTACGAACGGGGTGGGAAAAGCCTGCTTTCTGTTATGGACAAGACTTTAACCGGGGCCGGCGGACGTCTGATGGCCGGTTGGCTTTCTTCACCGATTGTAGACCTGAGAACAATAGAGGACCGTTTGGACGAAGTGGATTTTTTCGTCCAAAATCGGGAAATTCGCTCTCAATTGCGAGACTTATTTCGCGATGTTTCCGATATTGAACGCGCCCTGTCTCGATTATCCGTCGGCCGGGGAGGTCCCAAAGATATGCTTGGAATCGCACGGGCGCTGGCACAAATTCCAAAAATCAGATTGGCAATTCAGGGGGACTTTATTCCACCGGCCTTGGAACGTTGCCTGATTCGAATGGGCGAACATACCGCCCTTGTAAATCGGATTACAGAATGTATTCGGCCGGATGCACCCTTAATGGCACGTGATGGCAATGTTATTTGTGACGGATTTTCTATGGAGTTAGATGAATTACGCCACGCCAAAGAAAACGCGCAACAAAGTTTGGCAAAAATGCGGGCCGATTATGTGCAATTAACCGGCATTCAAAATTTAAAAATTTCGTTCAATAATTTGGTAGGCTATTATATTGAGGTTCCATCCAAGGCGGCCGAGCCCTTGTTTAACAATCCGGAATGGGGTTTTATTCACCGGCAAACAATGGTAAATGTCATCCGCTTTACGACCAAAGAATTAAGCACCTTGGCCGGTCATATCTTAAATGCCGACAGCGAGGCATTAAAATTGGAACTTCAACTGTTTGAAGAACTGCGCACTGTTATTTTATCCCATGCGGATTCTCTGTTTGAAGCGGCCGGTGCTTTGGCCGAAACAGATGTTGTCACGGCCTTGGCTTTGCTGGCCGAAGAAAATCATTGGGTTCGCCCAACCTTAACAACCGGATTGGATTTCGATATTCAAGGCGGCCGTCATCCGGTTGTAGAAGCTGCCTTAAAAACCGAGCATATCCCCTTTATCCCCAACAATTGTGATTTAGGCTCAGATGACAATCGGCTATGGTTGCTGACCGGCCCTAACATGGCAGGTAAAAGTACCTTTTTGCGTCAAAATGCCATCATCACAGTGATGGCCCAAATGGGGTCTTTTGTGCCGGCTGATTCGGTAAAAATCGGTATTGTTGATAAATTATTTTCCCGTGTCGGGGCCAGTGATGACCTAGCACGCGGGCGTTCTACCTTTATGGTTGAAATGGTCGAAGTCGCCACCATCCTGTCCGGCGCCACCGAACGATCCCTGGTAATTTTGGACGAAGTCGGCCGCGGCACGGCGACTTTTGATGGTTTATCTATCGCTTGGGCTGTTGTGGAATACCTGCGCACACATAACCGATGCCGGGGATTATTTGCCACCCATTATCATGAATTGACGGTCCTGGCTAATCGCCTGGAAGGGCTGACCCTTCACACCATGCGGGTTAAGGAATGGCAGGGCGACATAGTCTTTCTGCACGAAGTCGGCTCCGGATCATCCGATCGGTCCTATGGGATTCATGTAGCCAAACTAGCCGGCCTGCCGACGGCTGTTTTGAATCGGGCCACAGCGGTTTTATCTCAATTAGAAGAAAAAAAGCAGCAACAAAAACCCCTCTTTGATGACCTACCCTTGTTTTCTGCAACAACACACCCCACATATTCTGATAAGCCATCCGCCGTTGAAGAGCGTCTGAAAGGCATTGATGTTGACATGCTTTCCCCGCGGGAGGCTTTGGATTTGATTTATCAATTAAAAACTTTGGTAAAGGAGAATTAGGGTGCCCCTCTTACAACTGATTTGGACAGGAATAATCATTTTTGTTTTTTTCACACTGGTCTTTTGGATTGCCTGGTATATTGCTCTGCCGCTCTTGCTGATATGGGGTGGGATAATGGCTTTTTCCTGGTTAAAAAGGCAATATATTGATTCGGTCCATCGGCGCGAAGCCAATGGTTGCACTCTGCACCGCACGCACAAAAAAACCGCCCACACGACGGTTATAGATGTTGATTATACCGAAGTTCCCTAATTCTTTTACTCACATTTGTAAAAAGCCGTATTAGGCGTCATCAATCGGCAATTAAAGTAGGCTCTATCATCCGGAACGGCTTTTTTCCCCTGTGCCTGACAGGCCTCTGCTGCCAAAGCCGACACCTCTGTTTCATTATGCCACAAAGGATGATAGCAAACGGCAATCCGATTCGGTCGTGATTGTCCAATAGGTTGAACCTGCCCGGCCTCACGCCGACTGTCTATAAAAGGACGGATTTCGGAACATGCCCCCAACAGGCATACCCCAAAAAGCAATCCGACAACAGACTTATTCATTTTCTTCCTTTTTCAAATGGACAACCCGTTGCGGGAACGGAATTTCAATATGATTATCGGCAAAAGCCCGAAAAACACGGAACATTAAGTCACTTCTAATGCTGCCTTTATTCATAACATTATCGGTCACACCACGCAATTCCATATCAATTCCGTTATCGCCGAAATTGGTCACCCACACATACGGTGCCGGATTTTTCAATAGCCGCGGTTCATCAGCGGCCAATCCCATCAAGATATCGCGGGCCTGTTCCAAATTCGTATCATAGGAAACACTGACCGGCACGACAACACGACCGTTCATATTGGCATGCGTCCAGTTAATTACATTTCCGGATAGAATATCCGCATTTGGAATTAAAACGTTTGAATTATCGAATGTTTCCAACAAAGTTGCGCGAATACGGATGCTTTTCACAATTCCTTCCTGACCGTTAATAACGACCCAATCGCCTTCTTTAATCGGTCGTTCAAACAGGATGATAATGCCGGACACAAAGTTATTGACAATATTCTGCAACCCAAAACCGATACCGACCGACAAAGCCCCGAACACAATAGCCAAATTTTTCAGGTTCACACCCAGGATTGACAACGTCAGCAACGCTACCAAAAACCAAACACAGTATGTCAGCAATGCCACAATCGTATGCTTAACGCCGGTATCCATTGCCAGATGCGATAACAGTTTGTTTTCCAATATTTTTTTACCGCGCCGCACGATGTATGAGGCACACAAAAAGAACAAGGACGCCTGAAACAAGGCTTCAAAGGTAATTTTGGATCCCGCATCCCCGGAATAGGCGCGCATTCCTTTCCACATTTTGGTTAAAATTTCGGGATACAGATATAGGTATAAACCCAAAATAGCAATAATAATCAGCAATAAATACTTATTCACCCATTGGATGAAAGCGGACCACTTTGACACCGTTTCCGCCGACGGAGCAACCGCACGGGACACTTTCTTCAACATGTATTTTTCCTATAAAGACGTTTTAATCGGACTGGACTTGCTTTGCAAAATTGATTCAACGGCCGAAGCGGCTTCACTTTCATTCATGTGATGAATGACCGCGTACTCCGAAGCGAAGCGACCCATAGCCTGTTCATAGATTTGCCGTTCGCTATATGTTTGTTCGGCAACGGCCGGGTTTTTGTAAAGATCCCTCAGGACTTCCGCCACGGCGACCGGATCACCGGAATTAATTTTGGACATATACTCTTGCGAACGTTTGCTCCATTGGGCGCGTTTCACTTTGGCTTTACCCTTTAATGTTCGGATGGCGCTGTCAATAACGGAAGCGTCCGCCACTTGGCGTAATCCGCTTTTTTTGGCGCTGTTTAAGGGGATACGCAACATCATTTTATCTTTGTTAAAGTTAATGGCGATTAAATCCAAATTTTGCCCGGCCACTGCCGTTTGTTGGATTTCTTTCACTTGACCGACGCCATGGGCCGGATAAACAACGAAATCACCAGGATTAAATGTGTAGTCTTTTGACATCATATTCTCCTTTTCTGTTTATGATAAGGGGATTATATCACACTTTTTCACAAATAGAAAGCCCCCTATTTACTTTTTTTTCCAAAAAACGATAAAAAAAGTATCGGCCGGGGAACCCCCGACCGAAAAGATGTATTAAACAAAAGGCGGGAACGAACGAGACAAAGCAGCGCGGTAATTGCCGTCGTGGCGGTAGTTGCCTCCCACGTCACCACCACGCAGACGCACGGTGAACGCCGTACAGGAATCGTGCATATCCGTTGTCCAAACATAGTATCCGTTCAAATTGCTCCCCAATGTCGTGGCATAATCGTCTGAACAACTCCACATTTATTGGTTGTATGATCAGTGCAAATACATCCGCCCCAAAATCGAGTCTCAATTAGGTACCTACTTTTATGATAAACTGATAAGATGTATTACTACCATTTATTACACAAACCGGTTGATGCATTATAATAACGCTTCGTATAACCCGGAACATTACAAATTATGCAATCTGCTTGGCTTTTAACAGCAATACTGCTATTTGTACTACAATTATAGCATAATCCATCAGATCCTCTAAATCGTCTGGCCGGATCGTATCTCCCAGTTCCAGTATTGCATGTTGCAGTACAGGCTGAATCGCTATCCACAGCAACCGAATCAGTGGTTGAACAAGAGTAACAGAGTCCATCAGACCCATAAAAACGAAAAAGGCCCGTGTAACCACCTTCAGAGTGACAGGGTTCAGTGCAGGCTTCAGCATTTTCAACAGGGAATGCTCCAGTATTTTTGCATGAGTAACATATATTCCCCGCTCCCATAAATCTTCGGGTATGAACACCACCAGAGCAAGAATTAACACAGGCATCCCTATTATCCACAACTGGGCTCTCATTTATCCCCTCATTGAACGCATTCCCACATGCATAACATTTTCCATCAGATCCCATAAACCGCTTATCTTCCCCACCACAGGCCGCACATGCATCAGCACTCTTAACGGCGATGGGACCTGTCCATCCGGGGTTACATGAATAGCATTTTTTATCTGCTCCATAAAAACGACTCCCCATACATTCATTACACCACTCCTCGGTAGTTGCATAGACACCACTATTGCCACACACATCACATGCTCCGTTATTTTTATGGAAATAACCATTCGGACAATATTTCAGGATGCATGATTCGCTACTGCTTGTTGGAGAACGATACATTTCACGTGGATAACCTTGGTCAGCGCACGCATTACAATCTTCCCCAGAAACTTGATAAACAGGGGAAATTGAACTACAAGGATAGCACTGTGTTGTTGCACTATTTCGTATCCCCTTACAGTCGGCAATGGTGCAAACAGTTTTTCCCTGATTATTTGTCATAAGAACCCGATTGGGGCATTTACCACATTCATTAGTAGTCTCGGGCAGTTGAATTTCGCAACCTTCGCAGTAACCATCACTCCTGAGGAAAGCATAACTGCATCTAGCACATTCTTCAGGAGTATTCTTTGAATATACCTGTCCTGTTGGCCCTGGACATGGTTTACAATAGTTGTTTGCTAAAAATGCTCCTTCGCAACGATGACATTCTTCAGCAGATATTTTTAAGTCATACATACTTAAACGTGAACAACTATAACAATTTGTTCCACTCACCAATCGATTATCACATCGGTGGCATTCATTGGCATCTACATTATAGACTTCATATTGATGTGAACAACTATAACATTTACCTTTAGAATCTTTAAACCCATCGCAGTTGGTGTCACAGGATAACCCATACCAACCATTGGGACATTCACATCCGTTGGGTGTCCATTTCCCTCCATTTGCACATGTGATTTTCTTTTCACAATTATCGCCGGTATAACCCTTTTTACACTTCCCATTTTCTCCATGATGGTTCAGCTTTTCAATTGTATTACTGAACACAAAGGCGATTTTATTGGCTTCACCTTGGTCACAAACATCTGATTCGTCGTTGATGGCAACGTCCTCTGGGACTTTCCAATCCATTCCCTTAATCCGTTCACAAACCTCGTCATTCATGTTTGATACGGTAATGGAAAAGGTTCCGTCATTGTTCTGTGCCGTTTCTACACCATAGGTACCACTGATGGACAGGTTTCCATTCGTGTCTTTCCATTCCGGCAGGGTCAGGCTCCCTTGGGTCGTCAGTTCCGTGCTGGCCGTCACCGCCATTTGCGACACAGCCCCCAGAATTGTATTGGCATTGGATTTATTGATGGCATAGCGGTATCCGGCTATTCCCCCGATGGTCAATACCCCCATAATGGCCAAGGTCCCCAGCATCTCTACCATACTCCG
>JAFTEW010000057.1 GCA_017453485.1 Alphaproteobacteria bacterium
AAAACTATAAAATAAAAAATTTTCAAAAAAAATGAAAAAAAATGTTTACTTTAAACGTTGCTTTATGTCCTCTTTAAGAACACCGATGGATATTGATTTAGCGTATTTATGGATTGTTCTCTCCTGCCTATCTCCGCTGTCATGCCTGCATGGATGGTGGCCGATATGTAAGTAGGTATGAGTTTACGTAAAATAAATAAAAAAATCCTCATCCGGCATCGGATGAGGAAGTTTGATAGAATGAATGATACTAATAGGCAACTGTCGTCGCATTCCGGTTCTTTGCCCAGGCATCCTCATTAGAACCCAAAGCAACCGGCTTCTCTTTCCCGTAGGAAATAATACGAATCCGATCGGCCTCAACCCCGTTTGCAATCAGGTAGCGCCGTGCGGCATTAGCCCGTCGTTCACCCAAAGCAAAGTTGTATTCCGTTGTTCCTCGTTCATCGCAATTGCCTTCAATGACAACCAATGCCCGCGGATTCTTTTTCAACCATTCGGCCTGTTCTGCCAAAATGGATTTTCCCTTTGGACACAAGTCGGAACTGTTTAATTTAAAGTAAACCACCGGAGTGACATCATTATTGAATTTTTTTGTCAGGCTTGTCGCATCCAATGAAGAAATATCCACATCGGCATTCCAACCACCATTAGAATTACCGTATAAATCGGCTCCTTCCTGTTTGGAAGCACAAGCGGATACAAGCGCCATTGCGCAGATAACGGCTAATAATTTTTTGAACATATTTTTCCCTTTCATAAAATGTTGTGATACCTGTTCAGGAAAACACAAATACCGCTTCATGTCAAGCAGATTTTATTTGCGCACTTGATAAAAATTTGCTATAATCGTGACCCATGAGCACTCTGTTTGAAAAATTAACCGATAAGCCGCTGGCCGATAAAATGCGTCCGGAACATTTGTCCGATGTTGTCGGTCAGGATCATCTGTTGGGTGAAAAAGGGCCGCTTTCCCGTATGATAAAATCTGGTAAAATGTCGTCGTTTATCTTATGGGGACCACCGGGATGCGGCAAAACGACAATTGCCCGTATTTTGGCCCAAGAAACAAATTTGCATTTTGAATCTTTGTCGGCCGTTTTTTCCGGTGTTGCCGATTTACGTAAAGTTTTTGAAGCTGCTCGCCAACGTCGCCGTATGGGACAGGGAACATTGCTGTTTGTTGATGAAATTCATCGCTTTAACCGGTCACAACAGGATGGCTTTTTACCGTATGTTGAGGATGGTACGGTTATTTTGGTTGGGGCGACAACGGAAAATCCGTCTTTTGAATTAAATGGTGCCTTGTTGAGCCGTTGCAAAGTATTCGTCATGAATCGGTTATCGGATGAAGCCTTGGATAAAATTTTAGCAAAAGCCGAGCAACTTTCGGGGCGTTCAATCCCCTTGGATAATGTCGGTAAAAATTACATTAAATCCCTTGCCGACGGGGATGGACGGTATTTTATCAACCTGATAGAAAGCGTTTTTCAATATGCCCTGCCGGATGAAATTTTGGATAAAGAAGCATTAGAACAGTTATTGCAACGCCGCTTACCGAATTATGACAAAGATCGGGAAGGGCATTATAATTTGATTTCGGCATTACATAAATCTTTGCGGGGGTCTGATCCAGATGCTGCCGTATATTGGTTTGCCCGAATGGTCGTTGCCGGCGAAGATATGAAATACATTCTGCGGCGCTTGATGCGATTTGCCAGTGAAGATGTCGGATTGGCCGATCCCGGGGCTTTGGTCCAAGCGCATTCTGCCTGGGATTCCTATGAAAGGCTCGGCTCACCGGAGGGGGATTTGGCCGTAGCCGGATTGGTAATTTATTTGGCCACAGCACCCAAATCAAATAGTGCTGAGGTGGCCTGGAATACTGTTAAGCGGGTGGCTTTGGAAACGGCGACTTTGATGCCGCCCAAGCATATTTTAAATGCACCGACAAAGTTGATGAAGGAATTGGGCTATAATCAAGGCTATCAATATGATCCTGATACGAAAGACAGCTTTTCCGGACAAAATTATTTTCCGGATGAAATGAAGCGTCAAACGTTCTATCATCCGAATGAGCGGGGATATGAACGGGAATTGAAAAAAAGAATAGATTATTGGAATAATCTGCGTCAAAAATTGCAAAAAAAGACTTGATTTTTTCTGCGGAATATGGGAAAAGCAGGACAAAGGAGTTTTTATGCCCGTCCAATTTATAACAGTTAAGCCGCAAGATAACGATATCCGTTTGGACCGGTGGTTTTCGCGGCATTATCCGGAATTAAAAAATGGTCAATTACAGCGGTTGTTGCGCGGAAAAAATATACGGGTCAACGGACAAAAGGCAACAACGGCACAACATTTAATGTCGGGGGATGAGATTCGTATTCCACCCCTGACGGTTTCGGAAAAATCAAATTTGCCCCGTGACTTGTCTCGGGCGGATGTAGATTTTATGAAAAGCCTTGTCATCTATAAGGATGCGGATGTGATTGTTTTAAATAAACCGGCCGGTCTGGCAGTGCAGGGGGGATCAAAAACAGAACGTCATATTGACGGTATGTTGGACGCTTTACGATTCGAAAAAGATGAAAAACCGCATTTGGTTCATCGTTTGGATAAAGACACAAGCGGTGTTTTGGTATTGGGGCGAACGGCTAATGCAGCGGCGAAACTGTCTGAATCCTTTAAAACACGAGAGGCTCATAAAATTTATTGGGCCGTTGTGGTCGGAAAGCCGAAATTGTTGTCCGGAAAAATAGACGCCCCGCTATCCAAAATGTCCGGTGCCGGTGGTGGTGAGCAAATGAAAATTGATTTCGAAAGCGGACAACGGGCTCAAACCCTCTATCGGGTCATTGATTCTTTGGGGCATAAGGCTAGTTGGTTGGAATTAAGTCCCTTAACCGGTCGGACACATCAGTTGCGTGTTCATGCGGCTGAGGCCTTGAATACACCAATTATCGGTGACGGTAAATATGGCGGGGACCGTTCTTTCGCTGTCGGAATTGAGCATAATCATAAACTGCATTTGCATGCGCGGGCTATTCGCTTACCGCATCCGAATAAAGGAATTTTAGAGGTGACGGCAGATCTGCCTCAACATATGCTTGACACGTTTTCATTTTTGGGCTTTAATGAGAAAAATGCGATTCGGTCATTTGACTATTTTATGATGGAGTTTTGATATGAAATAGTTTTTATTAATGGTGCTAGGGGTCATTCTCTTATTGGTTATCGGAGTGGCCGTGTTCCTGTTGACCTTTGATCTAAACAGTTATCGTCAGATGATTTCCACCAAAATGACGGAAGCCCTGGGGCGTGAAGTTTCCATCGGTAAGTTGGAAATGAAATTATCTTTAATTCCGACAATTAAAATCAAGAATATTCAAATTAACAATCCTGAAAATTTTATTTCCGACAAGCAACTATTAACGGTTGATACGGCTGAAGCGACATTGGCTATTGCGCCGCTGTTATCTCGGCGTTTAGAAATTCAAAACATTGATTTGGGAAATGCGATTGTCACGTTAATTCAAAAAAACGGACAGAACAATTGGACATTTAAAAGCACACAGCAGGAAAAAACATTGGTCGCATCCCCAAAAACGGAGAAAAATTGGCAGACCAGAATTGACAGTATCTCTGCCCGTAGTGTTAAAGTGAATTATCAAAATCAAGATAAACAATATGTCGTTAACATATCTGATTTTTCATTAAAACAATTGAAGGTGTTTTCTCTGGTGACAACCGTTGGTGATAAATCGTTTAAGGTGACCGGAACATTGGATGATTTATTGGAATTAGTTGCTCAAAAGGACGACTATCTGTTTAATTTAGAGGTTGAAGGAATCGATATGACGGCTAAAATATCCGGCAGTATCGGTGATACAAAAAACTTTACCAATTTGTTTTTAAAAGCAGAAATCGGCGGTAATGACATTCGAAAAACTTTAGAACAAGTCAAGGTTGGCGGTAAAGCCATACCGGCTCAGGCCTTTTCCATAATTGCCTCATTTCAGGGTGATTTGAATAATGTAGATATTACTCAACTTTCTGCTGCTTTGGCTGGGACAAAGTTAAAGGCGGATTTTACCGGTCAAGTGATGGATTTGAAATCCAATCCCAAAGCGGAAATGGCCGGTACCATTAATTTGACGGATTGGGCTTTGGGACAGCTTTGGGGCGTGCAGCCGTTTTCGTCCGAAATCTCTTTTTCGGTGACGCCTTCCGAAATAGATATCACTCGTTTATCCCTGATGGCTTCACGGTCAGATTTGCAGGTGTCTGGAAAAATTTCTTTAACACAACCTAAACCGACGGTTAATTTATCTGTCGGATCCGAATATTTTGATGCGCAGGAGTTTTTTGCGCTAAGTGCTCAGTCTCATGTCGCACCGGTTCGAAATACGAAAGCGGCAAAAATTATTCCGAATAAACCGATAGATTTATCTGTGTTGAATAAACTAAACGGTACGTTTTCGCTGATGCTTCCGCATTTAAAGGTATCCGATAATGTAATGGGATATTTAGGAATCGGCGGGACAATCGGTCTCAAAGATGGTCTGTTGACAGCCAATCAGATGAAAATTGAAGTTTTGGGTGGTCGAGCTACGGCTAACTTTAAGATCCGTTCTGCATCTGAACAGAACTTTTCACTGGCCGTTCGCGGTGACAGTCTGAATTTAGACATGTTGAAACCATTACACGAAATTGTTAGTCATGCCACCATTGATTTTAATGCCGATCTGTCTGCAAACGGTCGTAGTGTTCAGGATGTCCTGAAAACATTAAACGGTCAGGTCGTTTTGGAAATTCCCCAAGGTACCATCGTCAGTCCTTGGTTTAATGAATTGGCTGAAACATTGGGAGCAAATCGCAAAAAATCCGTTTCGTTCTCAACGGATGATCAAATCAATCATATCATTTGTGCAGCGGTTAATTTGGCTGTTCAAAACGGTAAAATCAGCAGTCGGGACAATATCGCTTTGGAAACATCGCATATTGGTTTCTTGATTGGTGGAGATGTTGATTTGCCAACCGAGCAAGTTAATCTGACTATGCAACCGTTCATTCATCAACTGGCTGATACAAAAATTGATTCGCTTTTATCGGTTGCAACGCGGTTTGTTCGTGTCAGCGGATCGTTTACACATTTAAAACCGACGTTGGCCACGGATCAGGCTGTTCAAGGGCTTATGCAACTGGGACAACAGCATCCGGAGAATTATCAACTCTGTCAAAAAGTTTTGGGTCGTCAAACCAAAGGGCAAGTTCGGGATGAGGCTAAAAAAATAAAGATGTTGCCTAAACCGGTCGAACCGGTTAAGCAACAACCGACATTCCAATCCCCTCAGGATCAGTTTAAACAGCAGTTATTAGATTCTTTGACGAAAGCCATTCAATAATATGATTTTACATATTAAGGTTTTTGGTCGGGTTCAAGGTGTCGGTTTTCGTGCATGGGCTGTGCGCCGTGCCGAGGAGTTATCTCTGTCCGGTTGGGTCAGGAATCGTATATCCGGTTCGGTTGAAATTTTGGCCGAAGGGCAGGATGAGGCCGCAGAACTCTTCTTATCTGCCTGCCGAAAAGGTCCTTTATTCGCCCGAGTGGACCGAATTGAAGCCATAGGGGTTCCCGATGCGCCAGTTTTACCGATTGAAACCGGCATTTTTACCATTCAGGCTACCATATAAAGTATAAAAGATGTTCCGCTTTTTTGTTTTGTTTGGGTCGAAAAATATTCCATTTCTGCACTTTTTGTGATTAAAACTTATAAAAAACAATATGATATGTGATAGTTCAAAAAAAAGTAAAAAAAATTAAAAAAGTGCTTGACAAGGGGCAATGGATAGTATATAATGCGTTTCACTTGCCGAGAGGTGAGGAGATGTTAGAGTAGTGAATATAGGATAGGAAACGGATGCACGGACGGCTGTCTGTATGGATGGGTCGGAAGTGCAT
>JAFTEW010000058.1 GCA_017453485.1 Alphaproteobacteria bacterium
GAGAATCCATAAAACATGATATCTTCTTTTCCCATGGATGCCCGATCAGGTCGGGCCTGACAGAGCGGTTTGACCATACAGCACGGTCCGAACTCGGACGGAGTATGGTAGAGATGCTGGGGACACTGGCTATCATGGGGGTATTAACCATTGGGGGCGTAGCCGGATACCGCTATGCCATCAATAAATCCAATGCCAATACGATTTTAAATACCGTATCACAGATGGCTATTGTGGCCAGCGCGGAACTGACCACCGGCGGTGCTATTCACCTGGGGGAATGGTCCGATTCGTCAGGATTAGCCAAAATCGGCGGACAATATCCGGTATCGGCCGAATATGATGCGGCGGATTCCTATTTTGATTTAATCGTATCCGGTATAAATGACGAGGTTTGTGAACGGATCAAAGGCATGGATTGGAAGGTCCCGTATGAGATTGCCTATAACGGATCGGTGGACGGGACATGTTCTGCCGGGGAAAACAATGAAATTGATTTTGCATTTGCCAAGACATTGAACAAGAACGATGTCAAAGTGAATGGTGGTAGCGGTGATGATACGACCCCGCCGGAGGAAGATATCGTTTGCGATGCGGGATATTACCTGGACGGGACGGAATGTCAACTATGTGCGGCGGGAACCTATGCGGCCGCCGGGGCGAACAGTTGCACAACCTGTCCGGCCAATACGTATTCGTCTGCCGGGGCGGCTGCCTGCACCGACTGTCCAAGCGATACTATTTCCATGGCCGGTTCGACCAGTGTTTCTGCGTGCATATTTCCGGATTGTCCCTCCGGTTATCAAGAAAATGATTATTGCGGCAATTATAAAGGGCTTTGTGATAGTGAGGGTAAATGTAAAAATCCGTGCCCTGAAAATTTTCATCTGCATGCAGGGGGCGCTAAACAATTGTGTTCATGCTTTGGAAGAAGTGCATCAACCTGTCATATAGAATGCCTCAATTATGACTATACGTCGACATTTTATACGATTGCCACCGGGGCTTATTGGTGTGGAACCTGTTTGACAGGCGATACACTTATTTTAATGTCTAACGGCACAACAAAGAGAATAGATCAGATATTCCAAGGAGATAAAGTATTAAGTATCAATCCGGAAACAGATCAACTTGAAGAAGACGAAGTGACCTATTCAGATGCTTGGGATAATAAAACGCATACAGAGTATGACATTTGGATATTTAATGATGGCACACAAATCAAAACCGTTCACCAACATCGCTTTTATAATATAGAGCAGCAAAAAATGGTTTATATGCAAGAATGGAAAATGGGTGAACACGCTTATAACAGTCGAGGAGAAATCGTTGCCTTGATATCCCACCAAGTTGTAAAAGAAAAAGTTAATCACTATACTATTTTTACGAAAAAATGGAATAATTATTTTGCAAATGGATTATTGTCCGGAAACAGGCAAACGCCCGATATTCACTTACGACCCAAGCAATAATGTTTATAGAATAGAACTTTTCATCAAAAACCATCTAACCGCATATTCTGTGGGCATAATTTATAAAAAAGGCATACACCCTTATATAGGTGTATGCCCAACGGGTGGAAAGTGCCCTAATCATCCCAAACGGTGACTTCCTCAATCACTAACTCGTTATTAGATGGGGTATAGACAATTTCCACCCAATCACTTTCTTCCATCATGGGTTCATAATGACCCTTTCCATGATGTTTTTTATCGTGACGCGTCATTTTCTTTTTCCGATAAGTTGTATCGGGCGTCGTCTTCATGGTATGTTTGGTCCCGTCTTTTTTCTCAATAGTGACCTGACTGCCGTCCGTATTAACCACTTTACCGGTGACCGTTTCCGCACGAGCCGTCATCGCCATCGTTAATGCCAATGCGGCCGCCCCGCATAAGAATAATTTTTTCATTTTTTCCTCCTTTAAATAAATACAACGAACAAAATATAGGAGGTATATTGCCCCAAAAACAGTCGCCTTCGGTCTAGGTTGACGCGCCGGATATTCGGGGCCTATGTCCTTAAAGGTTGCAATATCGCAACAATTTTTTATTTAAGGAGAAAAGAAATGATTTATGGAACAAGATATCCGACGCTGGCTTTTCACACCGGCGGGGCCGGTCAGGCCGAAGACGGCATTCCGCCGCAGCCTTTTGAAACATTTTGCTATGATTCGGCTTTGACACAAGCCAAAATTCAGGATTTTAACGTTATCCCCTATACATCTGTTTTACCGCCAGAATTATTCGGGAACATCGTTCCGGTAGACAAAGTTGCACATACCTTTAAACACGGAGCCGTTCTGGAAGTGATTATGGCCGGAAACGGGGCCCGCCGTGAAGATCATAAAGCTATCGCAACCGGTGTCGGCATCGTGTGGGGAAAAAAGAATGGAAAGTTTGTCGGCGGGTGGGCTGCCGAATATGTTGAATACTTTGATACCTATATTGATGATGACATCGCCAAAGCCCATGCCGAAATGTGGTTGACCAAATCGTTAAAGCATGAATTAAAGTTGCGAGATATGGAACAACACAGCGATTTCCAATTTTTCCACAATCATGTCAATATTGAACAAGCCTTCGGCTATTCTTTGACAGCTCTCGGTTTCTTGAACTTTGAAGTGGCTCCGGCGGTTGAATTGAAAAAATAAAATTCGGTAAAAACGGGGACGGAATCATTCTCTCCCCGTTCAAATTTTTCAAGGAGGATTATATGATTCAAAAAGGAATAAAACAAAAACAATCCGCCCCCTCCTCTGGTCGGTTGGGTGTTTTCGGATTAGCCGGTATCGTCATCAGTTCTATGATTGGCGGCGGCATTTTTTCATTACCGCAAAATATGGCCCAAAGTGCCTCGGTCGGTGCCGTCATTTTAGCTTGGGTTGTGACAGGTTTCGGGATATATTTTATTGCCAACACTTTCCGAATTTTATCCGATGTCAGACCGGATTTAACTTCCGGTATTTACATGTATGCCCGATCCGGTTTCGGACGCTATATGGGATTTAATATCGGATGGAGTTATTGGCTCTGTCAAATATTCGGTAATGTCGGCTATGCCGTGATTACCATGGATGCACTTAATTATTTTTTCCCGGGTGTGTTTACGGGGGGAAATAATCTGTATTCCGTTATCGGTGGGTCAATTTTGATTTGGTTCTTTAACTGTTTGGTTTTACGTGGTGTCAAACAAGCAACTCTTATCAATCTGATTGTCACAATTGCTAAGATTGTTCCTTTGATTCTGTTTATTATCATTATGGCATTTGCGTTTCATATGGATAAATTTGACTTGGATTTCTGGGGAGAAGCCGCCACAGATCATTTGGGTGATTTAGGGACCCAAATCAAAAACACCATGTTGGTCACACTATGGTCCTTTATCGGCATTGAAGGAGCCGTTGTCTTATCAGGACGAGCCAAAGCGCAATCAGATGTCGGTCGGGCAACCGTTGTCGGCTTTTTAGGATGCTTGGCTATTTATGTTTTGCTGTCGGTGCTGCCGTTCGGATTTATGACCCGGACCGAACTTGCCGGCATTGCCAACCCATCCACCGCCGGTGTATTGGAAGCCGTTGTCGGGCGCTGGGGATCCTGGTTGATGAACATTGGGGTAATTATTGCTATTTTGGCCAGTTGGCTGTCCTGGACCATGATTGTGGCGGAAATGCCCTATGCCATGGCGAAAAATGGAACTTTCCCAAGGATTTTTGCACACGAGAACAAAGCCGGCTCGCCGAATGTTTCCCTGTGGGTGACCAGTTTGTGTATGCAATTGGCCATGATATTGGTTTATTTTGCCAACAACGCCTGGAACACCATGTTATCCATTACGGGGGTTATGGTATTACCGGCATACTTGATGTCCTGTCTGTTTTTGTGGAAAATATGCGAAGATCACAAATATCCCCAAAACAGCCCGGTTGGCCGGTTTGGAGCCCTTATCACCGGATTTTTGGGAACGCTTTATGCCGTATGGTTGGTTTATGCGGCTGGTTTACAATATCTGTTGATGGCTGTTGTTTTTATCGCTATCGGTATTCCGATTTATGTATGGGCCTGCCGCACGGAAGAAACAACCGAACCGCTTTTTACCTGTCGTGAAAAACTTTTGGTCGGGGGAATTGTTGCTTTGGCTTTGATCGCCATTTATGCCTTTGCTCATGGCCTGATTCATTTATAGGGTTCATTTACAAAAATCCCCGTCGGATTGACGGGGATTTTTTAAGGCTGCATCAAAAAATGCTTGGCGGATAAGGCCGCCCGACAACCGCTGCCGGCAGCGATAATTGCTTGTCGAAAACGGGGAGCCTGCACATCACCGCAGGCAAAAACACCTGGAACGGACGTCATCTGAGTTTCGCAATCCGTCACAAGATATCCGTTGATATCAATATTCAATTGATTGATAAATAACTGTGTATTCGGCACCTGTCCGACAGCTTCAAAAGCACCGGAAACAGAAAGTGTTTCCTGCTGTCCGCTTACTTTGTTATAAATGATTAGTGCCTCTAATCGTTTTTCCCCAACAAATGCTGATACCTCCGTTTGCGACAATGTTTTAATTTTTTGATTTTTAATGATTTTTTCAGATATAATTCCATCAAAAACCGGGGTTTCCCCGGGATATATCAAGTAAACCAACGAACATAATTGCGCCAAAAACAAGGCTTCATAAGCCGCCGTATTACCGCTGCCGATAACGGCAACAGGCTTGCCTTTATGAAAAATACCGTCACAAGTCGCACAAACGGACACCCCATGACCGATTAATTTATCTTCCCCCGGTAAATGCAACCATCGGGCCGTTGCTCCGGTTGCAATAATTAAGGCTTTGGATTGAAATACCGTACCGATGGTGGTATGCACCCGAAAGGGGGATGAACGCACATCTGCCTGATCGGCTGTTTCATAAACAAGCCGGACACCGGCTTGTTCCGCCTGTTCGTGAAAGATGTCTGTCAAATCCGGGCCGGATATATCCATAAAGCCGGGGAAGTTTTCAACCTTATGGGTCAGAATTAACTGTCCGCCCGGCATCGGTCCCATTAACAATGTTGTCTTAAATCCGGCCAAAGCCGAATAAAGGGCCGCCGTATAACCGGCAGGCCCGGCTCCTAAAATAAGAATTTGTGTTTGCATTGGTTTTTCCTCCAATGCAACAGATAGGCATCGTTAAATGTATTTAACAGAGAGAATTTCGTAGGATTTTTCACCCCGCGGTGTATTAACTTCTACAATATCACCGATTTCTTTTCCGATTAAAGCCTTTGCCAACGGGGATAATAAAGAAATCAATCCCTTTTCCAAATTGGCTTCATATTGGCCAACAATCTGATATGTTGATTCCTGTTCGGTATCGGCATCTGACAATTGAACCGTAGCTCCGAATAGAACTTTATCCCCTGACAGCGTTGCCGTATCAATGACCTGCGCATGGGACAAAGCTCCTTCCAATTCTTGAATACGTCCTTCAATAAAAGACTGCTGTTCACGAGCCGAGTGGTATTCGGCATTTTCGGACAGATCCCCATGACCGCGAGCTTCCTCAATCGCCGCAACGATCCGCGGCCGTTCTTCAAATTTCAAATGTTTCAATTCTTCGTTCAGGTTTTGGTACCCTTGTTTTGTCATTGGAACGCGTTCTTCCATAGTCATAATCCTTTCAAAATGATAAAAAAAAGAACCACCGCACAATCAGGCGGCAGAATTTGGATGGTGTTAATATAGCACTAAAAAAAACAAAATGCAAGCCTTTTATATTTTTGTTTTGAGCCTCCTTTTCGGTATCCGCTTCCAGGGGACTTGCAATTTTGCCTAAACTAGTATATAACACCTGATAACATAGGAGTTTAATATGCAAATGAATTTGACCTTTATAGATAAATTAGGACGCGTTGTTTTAAACTTTTTCCAAGCCGCCGGAAAACTTGGGATCTTTTGCGGCCAAACCCTTTATCATTGTGTCACCCCACCCTTTTATATCGGGGCTGTTGGTCGGCAGATGATTGAAATCGGGTTTTATTCTTTACCGGTCGTTGCTCTGACAACCGTCTTTTCGGGGATGGTGATTGCTCTGCAAACCTATGAAGCCGTTGCGCAATTTTCCGCTGAAGGTGCTGTTTCTATGGTGGTTCGGGTGGCTGTTATTCGGGAATTGGCCCCTGTCATGGCCGGATTAATGGTGGCCGGTCGGATCGGAGCTGCCATGGCGGCCGAAATCGGAACAATGCGGGTGACCGAACAGATTGATGCTCTTTCCACTTTATCAACAAATCCGTTTAAATACCTGATTGCTCCACGCGTTATTGCCGGGATTGTCATGTTGCCGTTACTGGTTTTAATCGGAGATGTCCTAGGTATTTGCGGCGGCTATATGATTGGTGTTTATAAACTGGGCTTCAATCCGACAACCTACCTGATGAATACCTGGCAATACTTAAAGCCGATGGATATTATTTCCAGTATGACCAAAGCCGGCGTTTTCGGATTTATCATCACATTACTCGGATGCTATAACGGTTTTCAATCCCAAGGCGGTGCCCAAGGCGTCGGTCGTGCCACCACAAATGCCGTCGTATCAGCCAGTATTCTCATTCTTATCTTTAACTACATCCTGACAGAAATGTTATTTAACGCATAGGGGGATTTTATATGGCTTTATTATTTAAACAAGAAAAGCAACCCGTTCAACCCAAAATTCGGATGACCGACGTTTGCAAATCGTTCGGCAAGAAAAAAGTCCTGAACCACTTGAATTTGGACGTTTATCCCGGAGAATCATTAGTCGTTATCGGTGGTTCCGGAACGGGTAAATCCGTCACGATTAAATGTATCTTGGGATTATTGGAACCGGACAGCGGCCGGGTTGAAATTGACGGTAAAGATGTTTTATCCTTAACCGATAAAGAACGCGAGCAAGTCCTGAGTCAATTTGGGATGTTGTTTCAAAATGCAGCCCTGTTTGACAGTCTTTCCGTTTGGGAAAATGTGGCTTTTTCTTTGCTTCAAAATCAACATTTAAACCGTAAAGAAGCCCGTAAAATCGCCATTAAAAAATTGGCTCAGGTGGGCTTAAAAAGTGATGTGGCCGACGCCTATCCTGCCGATCTATCTGGCGGAATGCGCAAACGTGTCGGCCTGGCGCGCGCTATTGCCACTAATCCGGCCGTTATTTTCTTTGATGAGCCGACCACGGGTCTGGATCCGATTATGTCCGATGTCATCAATGACCTTATCCGGGATACGGTCAAAACTTTGGGGGCAACGGCTTTAACCATTACGCATGATATGAACTCTGCCCGTAAAATTGCGGATCGAATCGCCATGCTGTATGAGGGGAAAATCATTTGGATCGGTACGGTTAAAGAGCTGGATAAAACCAAGAATCCTTATGTCCGGCAATTTGTCGCCGGGTCGGCCCAGGGCCCCATCCAAATGGAAGTCAAGGTGGATAAATGACAAAACGGACAACACAATATGTTTGTCAAAATTGCGGGGCTACCTTTGCCAAATGGACCGGCAAGTGCGAGGCTTGCGGTGAATGGAATACCTTGGTTGAGGAAGACTTGCCAACGGCGGACCATCCCCATATGACAGCCGGTAAGGGCGGACGCAAAATTGAATTTCATGATTTACGTGGCGCACCCGAATTGGTTTTTCGTTTAAAATCCCAAATCGGTGAATTAGACCGTGTTTGCGGCGGTGGTTTGGTGCCGGGGTCTGTCATTCTTGTCGGCGGTGACCCCGGAATCGGCAAATCAACCTTGCTTTTGCAAACGGTAGCCCATTTGTCAGATACGGTTAATAAAGAAGGTAAGCCGACAAAATGCGTTTATATTTCAGGTGAAGAATCCGTTGACCAAGTTCGCCTGCGTGCTTTACGATTAGGCCTTTCCCAAGCAGCCGTTGATTTGGCCAGTGCCACAAATATTCGGGATATCGTAGCCACCCTAGACGGCGGAGAAACACCGGATGTTGTCATTATCGATTCTATTCAAACCATGTATTCGGACACATTGGATTCTGCACCGGGCACAGTCGGTCAGGTGCGAGCCTGCGGCAACGAATTAATTCGGTTGGCTAAGCGATTAAATTTTACCTTGTTTCTGGTCGGTCATGTGACAAAAGAGGGGACTTTGGCCGGCCCACGCGTTTTGGAGCATATGGTGGATACTGTCCTTTATTTTGAAGGCGACCGCGGACATCATTTCCGTATTTTACGATCCGTGAAAAATAGGTTTGGTGCGACCGATGAAATTGGCGTTTTTGAAATGACCGAAGAAGGTTTGGCCGAAGTTAAAAATCCGTCGGCCCTGTTTTTAGCAGAACGCCGCGGCAATATTGCCGGCAGTTGTGTCTTTGCCGGAATAGAGGGGTCCCGACCATTATTGGTTGAAATTCAGGCCCTTGTCGCCCCGATAAGCGGTCCTTCTCCGCGCCGGGCCGTTGTCGGTTGGGATTCCAATCGATTGGCAATGATCTTGGCTGTTTTGGAAACCAGATGCGGGGTTGTATTCGGAGCCAAAGATGTCTATTTAAACGTGGCCGGCGGATTAAAATTAACTGAACCGGCCTGTGATATGGCGGTGGCTATGGCTTTGGTATCGGCATTGACCGGGCATCCGGTGCCGGCCGACATGATTGTATTCGGTGAAGTCGGCCTGTCCGGCGAGATTCGAGCCGTTCCGCAGCCGGATTTACGATTAAAAGAAGCGGAAAAATTAGGGTTTAAAAGAGCCTTGATTCCGCCGCGGAGAAGTGCTAAAAAGGAAAAAGCAGTGTCGGATTTACGCATCATTGAAATCGGACATTTACGGACATTGATGGATACATTTCGGGAGTAAACCATGACCTTGGGTTTGATTGATTTGATTTTGGCGATTGTCGTCGTTATTTCTGTTTTATTTGCTCTTTATCGTGGATTGGTGCGAGAATTATTGGGGATTGCCGCCTGGATTTTGGCCGGATTTGCCGCCCTTTACAGTTATGCTCCGCTACAACCTCTGATGAATAAAATGATTGAGAATAAAACAACAGCCGGTATCGTCGGTTCTCTTGTCGTCGCTTTGCTTGTATTGGTCATTATGACTTTGATTAATTCCTGGATTACCAAGCGTCTTCGTCAAAGCGCACTCAGCGGTTTGGATCGTATTTTAGGGTTAATGTTTGGGATTGGTCGGGCCGGTTTGTTAGCGGCTATCTGTTATTTAGGGGCTTCTATGTTTATGCCCGAGCAGAAACTGAACGAAATGGAAGAACAGAACATTTCGGTTCCCTATGTTCGCACAATGGCCGGATGGTTAGAATACGTGATTCCGGATAACATTAAGGCCGATATCAAAGAATACGAACAGGGCAAATTAAATGATTCAAAAACAAAAAAAATCGGCATTGATTTGAAAAAAACGGTTAAGGAACAACTGATCGAATATCGCGAATCGGATAAACAATCTTTGGATGATATGATTGATAAAATTGCCGATGAATAATTTCGGCTGCGAATCGAATAAAAAACAGGATTAATTATCGCATTATTTTTTCTTTTTTGTGTTAAAAATCCTTGCATCGTCTTTGTTTTTTTGCTATCCTGGCGAAAAATAGAGTATGGAAGGTTAACTTAATGACGAAACAATTGATTACAAGTGCATTACCCTATGTTAACGGTTTACCGCATTTGGGGCACATGGTCGGCTGTTTGTTGCCGGCGGATGTATTTGCCAGGTATTTGCGTGCGAAAGGGGATGATGTCCTGTATATCTGTGGGACAGATGAACATGGAACGGTATCCGAAGTCGGCGCAGCCAAAGAGAATATGCCTGTGGAATCATATTGCCAAAAATACCATGATCAACATGTTAAAATGTATCAGGGGTTTAATTTGTCATTTGACTATTTCGGGCGCACAAGTTCGGATCAAAACAAAGAAATTACCTATCGTATTTTTAAGGCTTTGGATAAGAATGACCTTATTGAGGAGCGCACAACAAAACAGGTTTATTCCCCGGATGACGGCCGCTATCTGCCGGACAGTTATGTGATGGGTACCTGTCCGTATTGCGGCTATGACAAAGCCAAAGGGGACCAATGTGAAAATTGCACAAAGGTCTTGGATCCGACGGATTTGATTAACCCACGCAGTGTTTTATCCGGCAGCAGCAATATTGAAATCCGCGAAACAAAACACTTGTTTTTACGATTACCAAAATTAGAAGATGAATTGAATCAATGGATTGAAACAAAGAAGGGCATTTGGCCGGATATTGCCTATTCCATCGCCAAAAAGTGGTTAAAAGAGGGCTTAAAGGAACGGGGCATTACTCGGGATTTAAAGTGGGGGTTTGCCGTGCCGCGCCCCGGCTTTGAAAATAAAGTCTTCTACGTTTGGTTTGATGCTCCGATCGGTTATATCGGTATTACAAAACAATGGTCCGATGAAAAACCAACCGAACGCCATTGGGAGGATTGGTGGTTAAAACCCGATGAGGTGCATTACACCGAGTTTATGGGCAAGGACAATATTCCGTTTCATACCATTTCCTTTCCGGCAACCTTGAAGGGGACCGGCGAAAATTGGAAAACTGTTGATTTTTTAAAGGGGATGAATTACCTGAATTTTGCAGGGGGCAAATTTTCAAAATCAGCCCATCGGGGAATCTTTTTAGATGACGCAATTGCCGAATTTCCAGCTGATTATTGGCGGTATTGGTTGATTGCTAACGCCCCGGAATCGGATGATACCAATTTTTCATTTGATCATTTTGCAGCTGTTGTTAATAAAGACTTGAATGACGTGCTGGGTAATTTCATCAATCGGGTTTTAAAAATGACCGAAAAGAATTTCGGTGCTGTTGTGCCACCGATGGGACAACCGACCACGAATGAAATGGAACTGTATCAAACATTGGACACTTTAATAACCGATTATCGTAAGTATATGGACGGGCTTGAATTCAGAAAAGCTATGGCAACCTTGCGGGAAATTTGGGTGGCCGGCAACAATTATATTGCCAAAACAGAGCCATGGAAAGTTGTCAAAGAAAACAAAGATTATGCTGGAACCATTTTGGCTACGGCCCTAAATTTGATTCGTCTGTTCGGACATATCAGTGCTCCCGTCATGCCGGAGTCTGCCGAAAAAATGCTGGCTATCATCGGGGAAAAATTACCATTCCGTTTCCCAACAGAACCAATGAAAATTTATTTGACGGGGATTGAATCGGGGCGGGCTTTCGCACCGTGTGAACCATTGTTTGCCAAAATTGCACCGGAACGCTTGGAAGAATTAAAAATTAAGTATAAGGAAACGGAGGCCTAATATGAAACGGGCATCACGATTGAATTTAAACAATATTTTGTTTTCCCTATTTTGGTGGTTTATTCAAAAACTGTCCCCGAAATACGGCGAACAGATGTTGTATTGGGGATTACAATCGGGGGCCTTTCCCAATCGGTCCCACGAAGACCCGATTTTAAAAACAAACGTTTTGGGGTTTGATCTAAATACACCGATCGGAATCGGGGCCGGTTTTGACAAGCAAGTCAGCGTTATTGATGATTTGATCTTTATGGGAGCCGGCTTCGGTGAGTTTGGTCCTTATACCCTGGAAAAAGAAAATCCGGTTGTCGAAAAATTTTATTTACGTCGGGATCGGGCCATTGTTGCACAAAGTCTGGGATATCAAAATTCGGGGATTTTGAATATGTTGCCGGCTTTTATCAATCGGCGTTATTTGCCGAACATTGTCGGAATTGATATTACGATCACCGCTGAATTTGAAGGAGAAAATGTTAAACAGGGACGATTAATGTCTTATGCGGAAGAATTTGATATCATGACGCGAAAAATCGCACCTTATTGTGATTTCATTACGGTCAACTTTTCCCATCCGGAATCTGAATTATCCCGAATCCTACCGGACGAATCCGTCGTTGTCCCACTACTTAAAAACATAAAAAAAGCGGCAGAAGAGGCTGCGCCTATCCAACGCCCCCGTATTTTGGTAAAAATTCCCACCTCTATGACCCAGATGGAGCTACCGATGGTTTGCCATCACCTGATGGCTGCGGAAGTGGACGGTGTTATTGTTGGCGGTGCTCTTTCTTTATCCCAAACTAAGGTTAGTTTAAGCAAGAATTATTATGCCGGTATGCTGTCGGGTGCCCCCGCCAAACGGTATGTAATTGATATGGTCAGTAAAGTTCACCAATTCACCAAAGGGCAATTACCGATTATTGCTTGTGGCGGTGTCTTTGACGGGATGGATGCCTATGAATGCCTGGCAGCCGGGGCTTCACTTATTCAAATTGGGACGGTTTTACGCTATGACGGCCCAAAAGCCGTCACCAAGATTAATCGGGAATTAGCGGCTATTTTGCGACACAAAGGTTTAAAATCGGTATCCGAAGCCGTTGGCATTGATTTTTATTAATTCCTATGAAAATATGCTTCAAAAAATGTTTTTGGGGTTGACAGACCCCGATCTTTTTGATACAATACGGCGTATTAGTTCATTTGATGATGGGCTGAGGCTTTTGCTAATTATTAGGAAAGCCGATTATATTGCTTAATGAAAGGATATAAAACAATGATGCAGACAAATGCTTTATCTTTATTATATTCGGGGAACTCCCTTTCTCTTTATTTGACCGAAATCAGCAAATTTCCCATGCTGGATGCGGAGCAAGAGTATATGTTGGCCAAGCGCTATCAGGAAACTGGGGATTTGAATGCCGCACATGAATTAACAACCTCTCATCTGCGATTGGCTGCAAAAGTGGCATTATCCTTCCGGCATTACGGACTATCTTTGGCGGACTTGATTTCCGAAGCCAACATCGGATTGATGCAAGCCATTAAAAAATTTGATCCGGATAAAGGGTTTCGCCTGGCAACTTATGCCATTTGGTGGATTAAAGCCTCTGTTTCCGAATTCATTTTAAAGTCATGGTCCTTGGTCAAAATCGGCACGGTAGCCACACAAAAAAGGCTATTTTACAACCTGCATAAAATCAAGTCGCGGTTAGGCCTATATGATGAAACGGCCATGAACGATGAAACGGCGACAAAAGTTTCACGGATGCTCGGCGTTTCAAAAAAAGATGTCATTGAAATGGAACAACGGCTATCCGGTGATTCATCCCTGAATACCAACTTGTCCCATGATTCGACAACAAATCGCCAAGATATGTTGGTTGATGATCACGAATCCGTGGAAGAACAATTGGGTTCTTATCAGGATTTCAACTTAAAGAAAAAACTATTGGCCGAAGCCCTATCAACCTTATCTGATCGGGAACAAGAAATTGTCAAAAAACGGTTTTTGACAGACAATCCGGAAACATTGGAGAACCTGGGGGCCACTTTCCATATCAGCCGGGAACGGGTTCGCCAAATTGAAACAAAGGCTTTTGAAAAGATGAGCCGTTATATCAAAACGGCCGCCGCAAAATTGATAATTTAATTGCAATTTAGGGCAAAAGAAACGCCCCTTTGCTGGGGGGGGCGTTTCCTTTATATATCCAGGTAAATTAATAATTTTCGGCTTTGATCTGGAAATATGCCTTTTCATGGGCACAAACCGGACAAACCTCTGGTGCTTTTTTCCCAATCACGATATGACCGCAATTAGAGCATTGCCAAATGGTATCTCCATCCCGGGAAAAGACAATACCGTCTTGTATATTTTTTAACAATTTACGATAACGTTCTTCATGCTCTTTTTCAATTTGACCAACCAACTCAAACAACGTTGCAATTTTATCAAACCCTTCCTCACGGGCCGTTTTGGCAAAGCCGGCATACATATCCGTCCATTCATAATTTTCTCCGTTAGCCGCATCTGCCAAGTTCGTCATTGTATTAGGAACCGCTCCATCATGGAGTAATTTGAACCAAATTTCGGCATGTTCCTTTTCGTTGGCGGCCGTTTCTTCAAAAATCTTTGAAATTTGGACATAGCCCTCTTTTTTGGCTTTTGACGCATAGTATGTATATTTATTGCGTGCCTGGGATTCCCCGGCAAAAGCCGTCATTAAGTTTTGTTCGGTTTTGGACCCTTTTAATTCTGCCATTTTCTTTTTCCTTTCATTGTTGACAATGGGGGTATTTTACTGACTTTTGGTATAAAAGTCAAGGTAAATATACCCCCGTTGATATTATGCCCGTTTTTTCAAGCGTTCGTTTAATAAGACCAATTCCGCATCCAATTCAATCGGCAATCGATCGGATTTACGGAATTTTTCAAAATGTTCAGCGATAGCACATGTATCCTGTAAAGCCAAATCCGTATCAATCGCCATTAAATCGGCAAACTGCTTTTCCGTCAGATTCAACCCCTTCCAATTCATGTCCTGATATCGGGGCATCCATCCTAAAGCCGTTTGTTCGGCATTGGCCATGCCGGCTGTGCGTTTGACAATCCATTCCAGGACTCGCATATTGTCACCAAACCCCGGCCACATAAAGTTTCCTTTTCTATCTTTTCGGAACCAATTAACCCGGAAAATCAACGGTAAATCCTTCACATATTTAACCATGGACAGCCAATGATTCCAGTAATCCCCCATATGGTAGCCGCAAAACGGCAACATCGCAAACGGGTCCCGACGGATTTCGCCCATTTTACCTTCCGCGGCAGCCGTTTTTTCCGATCCCATCGTGCTGGCCAGGAAAACACCGTGTGTCCAACTGAATGCCTGATAAACCAACGGAGTATTAGTGGCTAACCGACCGCCAAAGATAAAAGCTGAAATCGGCACACCGGCCGGATTTTCCCAATCTTTATCAATTGTCGGGCATTGTTTTGCCGGAGCCGTAAATCGTGAATTAGGATGGGCTGCCGGCCGCCCGCAATCGGGTGTCCAATCATTTCCCTGCCAATCAATCAAATGCTTGGGGACTTTATCAGTCAACCCTTCCCACCAAACATCACCGTCATCGGTCAAAGCCACATTAGTAAAAATTGTATTTTTCCGACACGATTCAATGGCATTCTTATTGGTTTTCAAACTGGTTCCCGGTGCCACACCAAAAAATCCCGCTTCCGGATTAATGGCATAAAGTTTACCATCTTTCCCCGGCTTAATCCAAGCGATATCATCCCCGACGGTTGATACTTTCCAATCGGATAAGGCTTTGGGCGGAATCAACATCGCCATATTTGTTTTGCCGCAAGCACTCGGGAACGCCGCCGCCACATATGTTTTTAACTTCTGTTTTTTGTTTTCCAAACCAACAATCAACATATGTTCTGACAACCATCCTTCGTCTCGTGCCATGGTTGAAGCAATCCGTAAAGCCAAACACTTCTTACCCAGCAACGCATTACCGCCATAGCCCGAACCGAAAGAAATAATTTCCCGCGTTTCCGGAAAATGTGTAATATAGGTATTATCCGGATTACAAGGCCATGCCACATCTTTTTGACCCTTTTTCAGCGGAGCCCCCACCGAATGAAAACACCGAACAAAATTATCACCCTTAATGTATTTCCAAACGGCTTTACCCATCCGGGTCATAATCCGCATATTAGCCACAACATAGGCCGAATCGGTAATTTCAATTCCGATTTTGGCAATCGGCGACCCCAAAGGTCCCATTGAAAATGGAATAACATACATGGTTCGACCGGCCATACATCCTTTCATCAGTTTATTCAGGGTTGCTTTCATCTTTTTCGGAGCCGCCCAATTGTTGGTCGGTCCCGCATCGATTTCTTTTTCACAACAAATAAAGGTCCGCGCTTCCACCCGAGCAACATCCTTAGGATTTGAACGCGCCAAATAACATCCCGGTCGTTTTTTGGGATTCAGTTTGATAAAAGTCCCTGCCCGCTCTAATTGAGCACATAGAGCCTGATTTTCGGCTTCGGAACCGTCACACCAATAAATTTTATCCGGAGTTGTTAATTTTGCGATACCGTTCACCCAATCCAGAACGGCCTTGTTTTTTGTCGGTAATACCATTGTCATAATCTCCTTTTCAAAATGATATAACTTTGTTTTAGGCTTTTTTGGAAAAAGAGTCAAGGGAAAAACATACCGTTTATAACACAGAACTGTTTTCTATTTCTGCTATTATTTTATTCAGCGAATAGATATCATCCCACATGTCCCCGGGATACCGGTATATATCTCCCAAACATTTTTGAATGTTTGGATGTTCTGTAACAAAGGCCAATTCCTGAAACGAACCGTCCTGATTTTGGGGAACTGCAAATTGGTAATCTATCAGGTAAAGGTGCCCATTTGAAAAGATCAGATTTGCCGGCCGAATATCCCGATGCATATAGTTAATTCTTCTTATTTCTTCAGAAAGCAGACGCAATTGTTTCAAAATCTGTTCTTTCTCATTTTTCGTCATCCCCAAGTGAATGAGTTCTTCCAAAGAATACCCGGGGACAAAACGGGTAATAACCGTCAGGCTGATACGGTCATACAATATCGGTTTCGGAACAAACATTGGCATTCGTTGATAATATGCCTGCTGACAACGAAATTCGTTTTCCACAATTTCGGGATTGCCTCCGATTTTCACAAATACACTTTTGTTATGGAAAAACCCGCGTCCGAAAGAACACTTTAACCCGGATATTGTATCTACCTGAATAGATTGGTAATTATTTATTTTTAACAGCGATAATTGTTCCCGAATTTTTTGTTCTTGTCTTTCTTGTTTTTGCTTATGCCGATTCAAAATACGTCGGTTTTGACAACAGCGAACAGGCAATCCCCGTAACGAATAACCTTGTTGTAAAACCTCACAGACTATCAACCGCTCCATAGCATGCGCCAAAGAAAAGATGCCGCGCCGGGATTCTTGAAAATCGGATAGGTCAAATTGCTGCCACCGTTGTAATAAATGTGCCCGAAGGCCAAAGCATGTCCCCATGACAAATCGGTAATTTTTCGGAATAATTATTCCCCTTCGCTCGGCATATGCCGCAACTCGGGCCCGTCTTTCCGGGTTATCATCCGTTATCAGAGATTCGGCAGCGACCAATCCATCCCGCTTTGTATGCAACAAAGAATTTATTCCGCGATGAACGTTGGCCACCCCAAAACAACCGCTGAACAATTGATGAAACCAATCATCCTTTTGGAAAACATGATCATAAGTTATTCTTTTTCGTTTTTTAGGTACTACTGATTTCGATTGAATATGATAAATGATATCATACTTTTTTAAATCAAGTTTTTTTAAAACATGACAAAAAGGGCCGATATCAAATCCCCGATTATCACACGGGACCAGCACCGCCGATGGCCGAAAATTTAAAATCTCTGACAAAACGGCATTTGTTTTTAATTGTTCCGGATAGGTAACAATTAAATCATAGGGATATACGGATAAATTTTCCAAATAAAATCGAATGGCTTTCCATGAAGAAGCATAAAACAGATGCAAATGAACCAAAATACGGGCAGATTGATTCATACGGATTTGCTTGTAAAAAACAAACCGGTATATATGCCGTAATACAATATAGGGAAAACCCGGAACGGAATAGTGATTTAGGCGGAGATTTTTTTTATAACTGAATATTTTAATGTTGAATAAGTAGTATTGTCGGCGACCGTTTCGCTTCTTAACCTGCCTAATCAGGGCATGAACATATTTTCGACAATCCTCATTATCCGAAAAGGTTTTGTTTTCGCACCTGAAAACCGGAACACCGCAAATGCGACATTCCCGAACCTGTGTGTCCTGTTCTGTAAATCGGCATATTTGATAAAATTTCATTGTTATTCTCCTGCTAAAAACGAACCACCTGAAACAGGTGGTCGGAGAGTTAACAAATCAAAATCAAGCGATTGATCCCCTTGGTCTTTAAGGACTAATGCCTCTGGACAGACACCAAAGGCTCCCCGACCGTTTTGTCAGGGCACATGAACATGACTTTATTTGGGAATAAAGTCGATCCGGCAGTTTTCCTGCCCGCTTGATTTTTAGAGTTTGTTAAGACTCCGGCACCGTTACAGGCACCTATGACATACAACCCGCATGCCACGATCTGATCATATCAAAATTTTTATCAAAAAGCAACCGTTATTTCATTCCTACTCCCCTCTTGACTTGTGTCGGAATGTTCGTTATAATGTCGCCGTTATTTTATAATTTAAGGACAAAAAATGGCCTCTGATAAAAAAGAAAAATTGAGTTTTAAAGAAAAAATCAAAAACATGAATCTGGTTCAAAACTATCGGAAAATTTTACCGTATGTGCGACCTTATATGTTTCGGGCGATTTTAGCCTTGATTATTACAATTCCGATCGGTTCAATGGATGCTGTCATTGCCTGGGTATTGAAACCTTATATGGACACGGTTATGATTGAAAAGCGGGTGCAATCAACTTCCTTAATTCCAGCTTTGATTATTTTATTCAGTTTGGCTCAAAGTTTACTGAACTATGCCTCAACCTATTTGAATACCTGGGTTGGAACAAAAATCACTATGGATTTGAAATTTGATCTGTTCAAAAAATTGGTGCATAATGATCCCTCTTTCTTTGATCATAATACTTCCGGAGATATTCAGTTTCGTTTTAATACCGATGCGGAAATGGCATGCAGCGGATTGCTCAACAACCTGAAATTATTTACGACACGCATTTTCTCATCTATTTCACTCATCGGTGTGTTGCTTTGGAATTCCTGGCAATTATCCATTATTGCCATTGTGGTGTTGTTCGGTGCTCTTTATCCGTTGACGGGTGTTCGGCGAAAGATCAAAGACATCATGAAGCAAACCGTTTTTTCCGGTTCAAAAATCATGACACATTATAATGAAGCCTTTTCTGGTAATCGCGTCATTACGTCCTACAATTTATATGAATACCAAACCAATCAGTTTAAAGAAACCTTGCGTTCCGTTTTTAAATTGGGCATGAAAATGGTTAAGCGCACCGGCATGTTAACACCGATGATGCACTTTGTCATTTCCATCGGTATTGCCGGCGTTATTTGGGTTGGCAGCTATTTAATCGCCCGCAATCAATTAACCCCGGGCGGTTTTGTTTCTTTCATCACGGCTCTGCTGATGCTGTATCACCCGATTAAATCTATGGGGACCAGTTTTGCGAATGTCCAAATGTCTTTCATGGCGATGGATCGTGTCTTTGAACGGTTAGAGGAAATTCCCAAAATTCGCAACAAAAAGAATGCCCCGAAACTGGAAAAAATAAACAGTAAGATTCAATACAAAGATGTATCCTTTGCTTATGTGCCCGGACGCCCTGTATTAAAAAGCGTTAATTTAACCATTCCCAAGGGGCATACTGTGGCTTTTGTCGGCAATTCTGGCGGCGGCAAGACAACGTTTGTCAACCTGTTGCCTCGTTTTTATGATGTGACCGGCGGCGCAATAATGATTGACGGAACAGATATTCGGGATTTTGATTTGTATTCTTTACGGGATAAAATTGCTGTTGTGTTTCAGGATAACGTCTTGTTCGGCGGAACCATTCGGGATAACATTTTGTTGGGTAAAGAAGATGCAACGGAGGAAGAAATCCGTCAAGCCGTTAAGAATGCCTGTTTGGATGAATTTATCGGGACACTGCCCCAGGGACTGGATACCGAAATTGGCGAGCGCGGTATCTTGTTATCCGGTGGCCAACGGCAACGGATTGCCATTGCCCGAGCTTTCATCAAAAATGCGCCGATTGTCATTCTGGATGAAGCCACGTCCGCTTTGGACAACAAATCTGAACAAATCGTACAACAAGCCATCTATAACCTGATGGAAGATCGGACGGTCTTTATCGTGGCTCACCGCCTGTCAACGGTTCGAAATGCGGACAAAATCGTTGTTATTGACCATGGCGATATCGTTGAAACCGGAACACATGACGAATTAGTCGCTCGGGAAGATTCGATTTACGCATCTCTTTATAAAACACAGTTAAAATAAACAGATGGAGGGATTAAACAATATGGCAAAAATACAGGTTTATACAGGGGATTTACCCGCATCGGTTCGATTTGGTAAATCCGTTGCCGTTGATACGGAAACAATGGGATTAAATCTTCACCGGGACAGGTTATGCCTGGTTCAAATCAGTGATGAAAACGGCAATGTATCATTGGTTCAAATCCAACCAGGAAAAAAATATCCGAACCTAATTAAATTATTGACAAACCCAAAGATTTTAAAAATCTTTCATTTTGCTCGGTTTGATGTGGCCAAGATTAAGCATGATTTGGGCATAACCGTCACACCGGTTTATTGCACAAAAATTGCTTCAAAACTCTGCAGAACATCTTCTCCCTCACACAGTTTAAAGTCGTTGTGCTATGATTTATTGGGGGTTGAGTTGTGTAAGGAGCAACAGACTTCCGATTGGGGAGCAAAAACACTGACCAAAGCGCAACAACAATACGCCGCCAACGATGTGTTATATCTGCATGCCCTTAAACAGAAGTTGGATGCCCTGTTAAAACGGGAAGGACGGGCCGAATTAGCTGCTCAATGCTTTAATTTCTTGTCGGTGCGGGCCGAATTGGATTTATTAGATTTTGACAATCCGGATATTTTTAATCATTAAGGGAGAGGACACATGACACCGGAACAAATTATATCCGCCGCCAAGCAGGTTTTGGAAATTGAAACCAAGGGGATGAATTTACTTAAAGACAGTATTGGTGATTCTTTCGTTCAGGCTGTCAACCTGATGTTTAATACAAAAGGACGCGTCATTATTTCCGGTATGGGGAAAAGCGGACATGTCGGACAAAAAATGGCAGCCACCCTGGCTTCAACCGGGACACCCTCTTTTTTTGTGCATCCCAGTGAAGCCAGCCACGGCGATTTGGGGATGCTGACAAAAAGCGATACATTGATCACCATATCCAATTCCGGTGAAAGCCGTGAAATGGGTGATATTATCTCTTTTTCCCGCCGTTTCGGTATTCCGATGATTGCTATTACCGGTTGTCCGACCAGTTCAATGGCTCAGGCTGCCGATATTGTATTGCTTATTCCGAATAAAAAAGATGCCCCCGAAGCCTGTCCGCTCGGGATGGCCCCAACGACATCAACAACCACCACCATAGCTCTGGGTGATGCATTGGCGGTAGCCTTGTTGGAAATGCGCGGGTTTACACGGGAACAGTTTCATGATCGCCATCCGGGAGGAAAACTGGGAAATGTTTTGCTGAAAGTATCCGATGTAATGGCCAAAGGGGATGAGATGCCGATTGTTTCACCGACAATGATGATGGCTGATGCCTTGGTTATTATGACAGAAAAAAGTTTAGGCTGTTTGGGTATTGTTAATGAGAATGGTGTTCTAATCGGTGTTATTACCGACGGCGATTTACGGCGGCACATGACAGCGGATATTATTGTCCGCCAGGCGCAAGATATTATGACGAAAAACCCGAAAACAATCCCTCCGAATATGTTGGGGACCGAGGCTGTCGGTCTGATGAACTCGGCCAAAATTACGAATGTCTTTGTGGTTGATGCGGACGGAAAACCGCTGGGGCTGCTTCATCTGCACCACTTATTACAGGCGGGGGTTGTTTAATTCGGTATGTTTACACCTCGGCTGTTTAAATTAAAAAAGCATACACGACGTGTCTTGATTTGCAAGCGCAGTTTGCCTGTTTTTGCTTTTTTACTGGCCAGCTTGATGATGGTGTGGCCGATGTTGTTTGCCGAACAAAAAGAACAATTTTCTTTGGCTGTTTCCCCTGATAAAAAAATGACCGATGCCAAAGTAGATATGGAAGACGTCCGATTTTTTTCTCAGGACAAAAAGAAGCAACCGTTGACTGTCACGGCTCCCCGGGTTTTGGAAACGGATACGGATAACGAGTTAATCACTCTTTACAAACCGACGGCAACATATATTTTATCATCCGGGGTTATGCTGACATCAAAAACATCTTCTGGCCTGATTGATAAACCGAATGAGACCATGATGTTGGAGGATACGGTTATTTCAACTACCGACACGGGATATAAAGCTGTTTCCTCCAAAGTATTCTGTAAGAATCGGGAAGGTATCATATCCAGTTCGGCACCCGTCACCATTACGGGACCGACCGGTAAGTTAAAAGCCGCCGGGTTTAAGATGTATAACAAAGGGGATAACATTGATTTTTCCGGACATACGGACAGCACTTTATTTTCAAAAGATGGTGATATTCGTATCCGATCAGAAAACGGCCTGTTGATCAACCAGGTTCCCCAAACTGTCACGGCCGTTAAAAAGGTTAAGGTCACACAACAGGAGAAAACCATTACGGCTGACAAAATGATTTTGACATATTGGACCAAGGAACAAAACCCGAACCATCGGGTCAAACAAATTGAAGCGATAGGACATGTCACAGCCGAATCACAGGGTTCTAAAATCACAGGGGATAAAGGTATTTATGATCCCCAAAAAGGAACCGTCTCCATGACGGGGAATGTTATTCTTTATCAGGGCGGCAGCCATGTGGCCGGGGATAAAGCGGTGTTGAATCTGAATACAGGGGAAAGTACGCTATCCCCCGGGAAAAAGCAAACACAAAAACGGGTTAAGGGCACTCTTGTCCCCGCAGATATGAAAGGAATACATAAACAATGATAGACACACAAAAAGGGCTTGTCATTTCACATATCAGCAAAAGTTATAAAAAACGCCTGGTTTTACGGGATGTCTCTCTTTCGGTTCAATTGGGAGAAGCTGTCGGATTGTTGGGGCCAAACGGTGCCGGTAAAACGACATCCTTTTACTGTGTTACGGGGCTGATTTCCCCAAATGCCGGTCATATCTACTTAAATGGCATTGATATCACCAAATTCCCGGTTTATCGCCGGGCTCGACTGGGTATCGGATACCTGCCGCAAGAGGCCTCTATTTTTCGGGGATTAAATGTAGAGGACAATATTCGGGCTGTTCTTCAAATTGTAGAGAAAAATCCGGAAAAAATTGAGCATGAATTGGATGCTCTGTTAAAAGAGTTCGCCATTGAGCATTTACGTTTTTCTCCATCGCGCGCTCTGTCCGGCGGTGAACGCCGGCGTTTGGAAATCGCCCGTGCCTTGGCTTCGCGTCCGTCTTTTATTTTGTTGGATGAACCGCTAGCCGGTATTGATCCGATTGCTGTCGGTGAGATTAAAGATCTGGTTGCTCAATTAAAAACACGGGGATTAGGTGTTCTGATTACGGACCATAACGTGCGAGAAACATTGGGTATTATTGATCGGGCCTATATTTTACATGACGGGGTCGTGTTAAAACAGGGCACCCCGAAAGAAATCATTGCCGACGAAAGCGTCCGAAAAACATATTTGGGGAAAAATTTCTCGCTATAAAATGATTTTTTACTGGTAAAATCAAATAAAATCGGTTATACTCCGGCCACTTAATTTTAACGAAAGGATTTTTGGAAATGACGCAAGAAACGAAACGAATCGGCGTTTTGACCAGTGGTGGTGATTGTTCTGGCCTGAATACCGCTATCCGGGCCGTTGTATTCAGTGCCATTACCCGCGGTTGGGAAGTTTATGGTATTCATAACGCAACAGACGGCTTAATCGCCAGGCCGCTTGATTATCGTAAATTAACAATGGCTGATTTTGAATTTCCGTTTGCCGCTTTGGGTGGCACAATGCTGGGAACAAATAATTCCGGCAACCCTTATCGGGTAACACGATCGGACGGAATGGTTCAAGAAATCACCGAGGACGAATTGCTTCCCCGTTTTAAAGACGGTGTCGAACAATTGGGTCTATCCGCTTTGGTTGTTATCGGTGGTGACGGTTCCATGGCGATAGTCAGTAAGTATTGCAAAGCCGCCGGTATTTCTATGATTGGAATCCCAAAAACAATAGATAATGATGCCCCCGGCACGGAATTGGCTATCGGTTTTGCCACAGCCCGATCCGTTGTGACGGATGCTTTGGACAAACTGGATACGACGGCATCCAGCCACCATCGGGTTATGATTGCCGAAGTAATGGGACGCGGGGCCGGCCATTTAGCTCTGGAATCAGCAATTGCCGGTTTTGCGGATGTAGCGCTTATTCCGGAAATTCCCTATACCTATGAACATGTTGTTGATCGATTAAAGGCTTCTTTTGCCGCCGGCAAGAAACACGCTTTGGTCGTTATTGCCGAAGGAATCAAGAAACCGGACGGTCAATTATCGTATGCGACAAACGGCCGGACTTTCGGCGGTGTATCGGCTTATTTTGCCGAACAATTGGGGAAGGATGGTTTTAATGTTCGTGCTAATGTTTTAGGGCATATTCAACGGGCCGGACAACCGATTGCCGAGGACCGGATATTGGCTTCTGCATTTGCCGTTCATGCCGTTGATTTATTAGCAGCCGGACAAAATAATCGTGTTGTTGTTTATCGCAACGGTCGGGTTTCGGATGAGGATTTAGACGCCATTTTGAACTTGGCCAACTCACCGGTTGATCCGAATGGGCCCATGGTTCAAACAGCCCGTAGTTTGGGTATTTATGTTGGTGAAAAATAAAACTTGCATTCCGATATAAATGGACTATATTATACTATGTAAAGGAGATATACTATGACCGAAAAAACACAAAAACATTTAGATGCTTTGAAACAACGGCACGCAGAATTAGATGCCAAAATTGCTGAGGAATCAGCCCGTCCGATGCCGGATGATATGAAGATTCAGGAATACAAAAAACAGAAATTGGTCGTCAAACAAGAGATTGAAGAAATCGAAAACCAATAATTTATTGATATTATTTTCCACCCCCTTGCTCAAAGGGGGTTTTATTCTGCCAAATTGTCAAAATAGCGTTGAACAGCTCGCACCAAGGCTTCGGCCAATTCTTTTCGGTAAGAGGCCTTCTGCAAGTTTTTATCCTCTGTCCTGTTTGACAGATATCCTAATTCAACCAACACAGACGGAATACTAGGAGACTTTAAGACAACGAATCCGGCCATCCGATGGGCATTTGGGACCAGTGATACTTTTTTCTTCATCTCCTGCACCACATAATCCGCATATCGGGCAGATTTATTCATTGTGGCTGTTTTTTCCAAATCCAATAGGACGCTGCCGGCCATCGGATCAATATCAGACAAATCCATTCCTAAAATAATGTCAGCCTTATTTTCCCGTTCGGCCAGGGCCGCCGCCTCAGCATCCGAAGCCCGCTCTGAAATTGTATAAATAGACAACCCTTTTGCTGATGCGTTTTTGGCACTATCCGCGTGGATAGATATAAATAAATCGGCATTGGCTTCATGAGCCTTCTTAATTCGGCCGCGCAACGGAATAAAAATATCCTTATCCCGAGTCAAAACAACTTTATAGCCCGCTTTTTGCAGCAACTCCCTAGTTTCTTTGGCCATAGCTAACGTAATGTTTTTTTCATAGTGTCCCGAACGGGAAACCGCCCCGGGATCCTGACCACCATGTCCGGGATCTAAAACAATGATTTTCTGTTTTGGTTTCGGCGGCGTTGTAAAGGGACGCACCCCCCCCCGCCCCGACGGTGATGATTGAACGGTAGCCGGCATTTCACTCGGCGCATTACCGAATAAATCCAAAACAAAGCGCCAATTTTGACCGCTTTGCGGTTTTAGTAAAAAGTGTTTTTCCGTCAATCTTATACCGGGCAAATCCAACACAACCCGAGCTGTTCCGGCAAACGGCGTCCCCAATCGGACACCGCCGACAAAACCGGTCGGACCGAATTTTTGTTCTTTGGCTGTTTGCGAAAAAGATGTGTCCGGGAAATCAATAACCAATCGGGGCGGACTTTCCAATCGGGAAACTTTCGGAGCGGCTTCGGCTGATAATTCAGCAACAAACCGAACAGAATCGGGAGTCCCGGCGGCTAACCGCATTTGCATTATTTCCACGGCTTCGGCTCGACCCGTTATCAAAAGCATTAAAAAAAGACCGATCGCAATCCATCCGTGTTTCATAAAAAATATCCGATTGATTAAAAAAAACTTGCTTATTTACTCATATACCTATATAATAGGAAACGCAATCAAAAAGTGATTGCTCAAACAATTTTTTTAAAATCGGGAACGATAAGGATGGAAAGATATTTTATTTTTGAATGCTTACAAAATCTTTTGTCTCCGGTTTTATCGAATGGAGACATTCATGGGAATGTCGATTTATTTTTTACAGATTTAAAGGATTTTAACAAATGTCAAAACAAATGCTTATTGACGCAACGCATCACGAGGAAACACGCGTTGTCGTATTGGAAGACGGGAGGTTAGACGAATTTGACGTTGATACCTCAACCAAAAAACAGATTAAAGGAAATATCTATTTAGCCAAAGTGGTTCGTGTTGAACCATCATTACAGGCGGCTTTTGTTGATTACGGTGGAAACAAACACGGTTTCTTGGCTTTCGGGGAAATTCATCCCGATTACTATCAAATTCCGGTTGCAGATCGGGAAGCCTTAAAGGCACAAATGAAACAGGAAGCCGATGCGGAAAAAGCCAGTCATGAAACGGAAGAAAATTCGGAGAATACAACCGAAGTTGAAGCTGTCACCGACAATGCCGACGTAGACGATGTTATCCGACACCGTTCTTCTTTCTTTCGGCGGTATAAAATTCAGGAAGTCATTCGCCAGGGCCAAGTCATGTTGGTTCAGGTTATCAAAGAAGAGCGCGGCAATAAAGGGGCTGCGTTGACAACCTATTTGTCCTTGGCCGGTCGTTTCAGCGTTTTGATGCCGAATAATAGCCGTGGCGGTGGTGTTTCCCGTAAGATTAGCAATGCCAAAGATCGCAAAACGCTTCGTGAAATCGTTGATAAACTTCCAATTCCCGATGGGATGAGTGTGATTATTCGCACCGCCGGTCAGGGAAAAACAAAAACAGAAATCAAGCGGGATTTTGATTACTTGATGAAAACATGGATGCAGATTCGCAAGACAACATTGGAATCAATTGCACCGAAATTAATCCACGAGGAAGGTGACATCATCAAACGTTCTTTGCGTGATGTTTTCACACCGGACACGGATGAAATTGTTGTTGATGGCGAAGAGACATTCAAAACGGTTCGCACATTCATGAAAACTCTGATACCGGCTCAGGCTAAAAAGGTTAAATTATATAAAGGAGCTCTGCCTTTATTTCAAGAATATCAGGTCGAATCTCAATTAGAAGCCATCCACAGCAATATCGTTCAACTGCGTTCCGGTGGCTATTTGGTGATTGACCAAACAGAGGCTTTGGTTGCCGTGGATGTGAACTCTGGCCGTGCCACACGGGAACATAGTATTGAAGAAACAGCCCTGCGGACCAACCTAGAAACATGTGATGAATTGGCCCGACAATTGCGTTTACGGGATTTAGCCGGTTTGATAGTCATTGACTTTATCGATATGGATGAACCACGTAATAACGCCGCGGTTGAACGGCGGTTAAAGGAAGCCTTAAAGCGGGATCGTGCCCGGGTGCAGGTCGGTAAAATGTCTGGTTTTGGCTTGATGGAAATGTCTCGTCAACGACTTCATTCCAGTTTCTTGGAAAGCAGTTATCACGTTTGTCCGCATTGTGGCGGAAAGGGTTTGATCCGGTCAACAGAATCCGGAGCTATGCATGCTCTGCATCTGTTGGATGAGGCCGCAGCGAAAAATCAAAACTGCACCTTAATTATGACATTACAGCCGGAAATTGCCTCTTATGTCCTGAATATGAAGCGTGCTACATTAAAAGATATTGAAGATCGCTTTCATGTCCAGGTTCAGATTTTGTCCGATGCGGGTTTGTTAAAAGTATCCGATTTCAGAATGGAACGGTTGCGCGATAACGGAGATAAAAGTCCTATCCATATGGACCCTCCTGTTTCCCGTAAAGTCGATAAAAACAACGAAAGGATGCAATCTATTGATGCCATTGTTCAAGCCGCAGCAGCGGAAGAAGCCGAAAACGGAGGCGGACATCGGCGGCGGCGTCGCAATCGGCGGGATTGGAAGCGTAAACAAAAACAGTTTGCCGAAAATCAGGCACTCGCCAATGAGGAACACTCAGAATCAATCGAATCGGAACAATCATCCGTTGAACCGAACTTTACCGTTGTGGAACAAGTCACATTAACGGAAACCGAAAATCAAGTTCGGGACAATTCGTCCGGGAAAAAAGGAAAATATCGGAATCGCAAGAAACATCAACATTCCGATACCGAAAAAAATGTTCCGGCTATTCGGGAAGAACGCGTCCCAGCCACTAGGGAAGAACATCCGGCCCCCGTTGTGACGAAAACGAAAAATAAGCCGAAAAAAGGCGGTTGGTGGAACCGGTTGATGGGTTAGAATCAGGCCCCGATATCGGGGCCTTTTCCCAAAGGAGAGGCTATGAAATTTTTAGATGAAGCAAAAATTTTTATCAAAGCCGGCGACGGTGGCAACGGTGCTTGCTCCTTCCGCCATGAAAAATACATTGAATTCGGCGGACCGGACGGTGGTGACGGCGGGCGAGGCGGCCACGTTATTTTTCAGGCTGTCCAAAATCTGAATACATTGATTGATTTTCGCTATCAGCAACATTTTAAAGCCCCTCGCGGCACAAACGGCATGGGACGTTGCAAGACAGGTCCCTCCGGAGAAAATTTGATTATTAAGGTGCCTGTCGGAACGGAAATTGTTGCCGACGACCGAGAAACAGTCCTGGCTGATTTAATGCAGGATGGACAAACTTATTTAGCGGCCCGGGGTGGAAACGGCGGACGCGGGAATGATTCGTTTAAAAGTTCTACTAATCAGGCCCCTGAACGGGCAGATCCCGGTGAGCCCGGTGAAGAACTTTGGGTCTGGCTCCGATTAAAATTGATTGCCGATATCGGCTTAATCGGTTTACCGAATGCCGGTAAATCCACTTTACTGACAGCGCTGACACGCGCTCGCCCCAAAATTGCGGATTATCCGTTCACAACCCTTCACCCCCATTTAGGTGTTGCAGCCATTGACGGACGAGAAGTTTTATTGGCCGATATTCCGGGTTTGATTGAGGGTGCTTCGGAAGGAACCGGCCTCGGCACACATTTTTTAAAGCATGTTGAACGGTGCTCTGTTCTTATTCACCTGATTGATGCGACCGCAGAAGATGTTTGTGATTCTTATCGGATTATCCGAACGGAACTTTCAAAATACGGACACCAATTGGCAGACAAACCTGAATTGATTGCCTTAAATAAAATTGATTCGTTAACACAAACGGACGTTGATCAAAAAATTCGGGAATTGGCAAAAATCACGCGTAATCCCGTTTTTGCCATTTCCGGGATTGCCCACACCGGCATAGCCGATTTATTACGTGCGGCCATTCCATTTATTCCTCATCAAGGACGACACCATGACCCCAAAGAAATTGACGATTAAGACGCTTTTGAACAAAATTAATAAAAAGCTGGATGCCGGTAAAGCCGAAGATATCCGGATATTGGATATTCGTCCGCTATCTTCTTTTGCCGATTATATGATTATAGCAACCGGCACTTCAACACGCCATGTCTTGTCTTTGGCACACCATTTGATTGAAGATCTGAAACAAAACGGATATCCTCCCTTTAACAACGATACTCCGGGGGATGGCACCTGGGCCGTCGTAGATTTAGGTAATATTCTGATTCATATTTTTACTGCCGAAGCACGTAATCTGTATAATTTGGAAGGATTGTGGTCAGTTCAACCTAAATCAAAACGCACCCGAACAAAACGGCAAAAAAGTGCATAATCGTGCCAGTCAGAACAAATGCGTGCCAAATCGCATGGGTGTATTTTTTCTTTTTCTGCACATAGAAAGCAATTCCCAGTGTATAAAAGCATCCCCCTAAAATCAGAAAGGTTAATCCCGTCTGGTTCAACGTTTTGAATAATGCGTGCGAAGCAAAAACGATTAACCATCCCATTAACAAATACAGCCCGATAGACCAAATTTTAACACCATTTCCCGACGTTATTAATTTCAAAACCGTTCCCAACAGAGCCAATCCCCAGACAATCCCAAAGATTGTCCAACCGATCGTACCGCGCAAATTTACCAACAAAAATGGGGTATAAGATCCGGCAATTAAATAGTAGATGGCAATATGATCAAATTTCTTTAAAATCTTTTTGGCCTGTTGATTTGTGATTGCGTGATAAAGGGTTGATGCCGTGTAAAGAATAATCATCGACACCCCGAAAATGGTTGTCGATACAATGGTCCAAGCATTCCCGTATCTGGCAGAAAATGCCGCTAAAATAACCAAGGCAGCCACACTTAAAATAATCCCGAGCCCATGAACGGAGCAATTGCAAATTTCTTCAACAATGGTGTAGGGCCGTGCAACAGTTTTCATTTATGTTCCTCCTTATAATTAAAGGTTTCCTGTATCAAGTTAATGTTCAGGGCTTTTAAGGCCTCGTGAATTGGGATAAACAAGGATAAATGGGTTTCATTGGCATCGTCTGCAATGGTTCGGGATAAGCCGATAACATTACCATAAGAATCAGTCAGTGGCCCGCCGCTATATCCCGGAACAGTCGGGACAGAAGCCTGAATAAATGGTAATCCCTGATGAACAAAGTATCGATTGGCCGATATAATTCCTTGTGTAATGGTTGCCCGATAGTTGTTATGATAGGGTGTTCCGATAACATAAATCGGTTCGGCCGCATCAGGGCGTTGAACATCGGAAATCGGCAATGCAAAATTATTTGTGATATCCGCTTTTATCAGAGCCACATCTCGTCGTTCATCCGTTCGCAATACCTTTGCCCGATACTTGGTGCCATTCACATCCGTAATTTGGACAGACTTGGCATCACCGACGATACTGGCCGTTGTCAGGGCATATCCTTCTTGATTGATAAAAAAGCCGGAACCTTTATGGGATAATTCCGATTGAACGGAGATAACGGCTTTACGCATCACGCTGAACTGCTGGCGCACCGGTTGATGAAATAATTTGGATCGCGTTGTTAATTTTAATTCCTTATACACGGTTTTGGGAATTAAATCTACCGGATCTTGCGTGGTCATAATTCGTTTAAACCAATCCGTTTTTCCAAGGTTACGGGCAGCATCTTTGGCCGCCGCCATAAAAACGGCCTTATCCCCACCGGTCAATGGTTCATCAATATGTCCATATCCTTGCGTCGTATAACTACCCAAACTTTTTTCCCGAATGGTGTCGTAAATTTCCCACTCTGCCGTTATAACACCTTCGCCGCCGGCTCGATCCATAGATTGCAAAGTGAAGGGCGCATGCACATAACATAAATTGAATTTCATATCTGTCACACGCATAGACAGCAATAGTTCGGCCCGGACTTTGTTTTTTAGATCATCAAAGTAGGATTGACGATGCTGTTTAATCTGATACCCCAAATCAATCAGGGCCTGTTCTACCTGGGTTCCCGTTTCGGTCGGCCAAGGCCCCAGAATATTCTCGTCCTCGTTCCAATAACTTTGTGAGCGGGCAAAGCGATGTTTCATGGTTGAATTGCAAACATAAAAGCCGACATTCACATTCGGCACGGACCAATGCCAATAAGGATAGGCTGCATAAAGATCGCCGCGCTTTAAATCAAACAAGCCACCGGCAAAGGCGATTTTTCGTTGCTCTGTGTAAGCTGGCAACACATCAAAATGCGTCGGATTATCAACGGGTGGCAGGTTCAAAGCCCCCTGACAACCCGATAAAAGCAAACACAAAAATCCCCATATTTTTCTTTGCATACCTGCGTATGAGGGTATCACATTGCAAAGAAAAGTCAAGAAAAATGATTTTTTTCGTGACAATGACAAAAAAGATGTATACAATAGGCGTATCATTTAACAGAAAGGAGAAAAAATGATGATGAAAAAATTATTAACAGTCACAACTTTGGCTTTATTGACAACGGCTTGTGCCGGTCCTTTGTGCCAATCCCGCGGATGCAAAGTTGTTTTATCAGATTCCGCCGCCAAAAATGCGCCGGTTTTGTTTGACTTTGATTCGGCCAAATTGACAGCCGCCGGTGAATCGGCTTTGGCTCCGTATGCCGAATACCTGAACAATAATGCCAAAAAGACGGCCACAATCGCCGGTTATACCGATGATCGCGGGGATGCCACCTACAATTTGGATTTAAGCCAACGTCGTGCCAATGCCGCCAAAGCCTATTTGGTTGAAAAGGGTGTTGCCGCGAATCGTTTAAAGACGGTTGGTTACGGTGAAACGAACTTTGTTGCCGATAATGCTTCTGCCGAAGGTCGGGCACAAAACCGCCGTATTGAATTGGAATTTAATTAAGATTTCATTCTTTCACGAATCCCCCGTATAATACGGGGGATTTTTTATGCTTTGTCCAAACAATTTTCTTGTTTTTCCAAAATTTATCTGATATGCTCCATTTTGAATCGATTGGTTATCGATTCGGGGTTTGAAAGCCTCTTAAAGTTGCCCGGTGCGGGTATTAATAATGCACCTTTTGGTCGTTCGACTGGAAGGTCGCAAAATAGGCCGTTCAGTCGGCTAATATGCACACTATCACTTTAATAGCTTTCAACTTCCAGTCGTCCCTCACCAGGACGTACTTTTTTAGGGGAAGCGCTATGAAACGGAATAAGACAGAGTTGGGACGGAGTATGGTAGAGATGTTGGGGACGCTGGCCATTATGGGGGTTCTCACCATCGGGGGGATTGCCGGCTATAACTATGCCATTACGAAACATCGGGCCAATACGCTGTTTACAGAAGCCAAAATGAATGCCGTTCAAATTGCCGGATTAGCATTGACCCACGGATTGCCGGAAGAATTTTCCTTAAACACAGATACTTACCATCTAAATTATGAAAAAGAATCCGATATCGGGTATGTTTTGTATGCTAATGACATAGCTACTGACGTTTGTCGGATCGTTCAACGAAACCGGAAAGTATCTTGGGCGGAATTAGTTCTGATTAACGAGGGACAAGGATGTTTGGACACGGATAACCTGATTGAATTTTATATCAACACCCGGATGGATACGGAAACGACCAATCCCGATCGGGCTGATTTGTGCGAATCCGATGCGGATTGCGGGGAATGCGGGACCTGTCAACCCGGTGGTGTTTGCCTGTTTAAAAATGATTCTTGCCCCGACCCTGCCAAACCTTACTGTAATCGCGGCACCTGCCAGGGATGTGAAGACGGTAAGTATCGAAATGTGAACGGAACATGCGTCAGTTGCGATACCATCAGTAAAACAACCCCGTTTGAATGCCATACATGCCCCAACCATTTTATCTCCACACAAGGGTATTGTTACGATTGTGAAAATACGGTAAATGTTGCGCTGGCTGCAACGGATGAGGAATGTTACAGTTGCCCTAACCGATTAAATGCCGGTCGTTATTGTTATCACTGCAATTCAAAATTTTCCCATGAAACGGCCGATGTTGCGCTTTGTTCAAAATGCGCCAATCGCTATGTGACTTATCGGGGATGCTTTTTATGTGAGGGAGAGGTGTCCGCTGACCATAAATCCTGTATTTTTCACTGTCCGTCGGGTTATTTCGGCAGTCACAGAGGTTGCCAACCTTGTGATAGTTCCGAAGCACGCGTCTTTATGCAACCTGCCAATGATGCCGACGGCCGTGCCGATTGTGAATCATGTCCCAATCGGGAATATGTTTCAAATGGGCATAGCAACCCCGCTGATGGCCGCTACTGCGCCATAAAATGTGATGATCCGGATAAATTTTTGGATGCAAATGGAAACTGTCGCAATTGTGACAGCGATTCATTTGCTTTGGGTTGGGATAACGGACCCAATGTGAATACGATTTATAAACCGTTTTTGGAAAAATGCTTATCCTGCCCAAATATGATCCGTGATAATAGCAATAGTGCTTCTTGTGTCAATTTGAACAGCACGGCCCAAACATGGTGTTTCACACCGGACCGATGCAAACAATATTTTAAGGGTAAACGCTATGTTGCTAAGGCAACCTGGGTCTATCAATGCACGCTGTGTCCGGAAAAAGATTCCGAAGCCTGGCATAACTTGACAGCCGAGCAACAGGAACAATGTACCCCCGGTTAATCTTTTTCGGAAGATGGATGAAAAAAGGCTTGCATTTCAAAATAAAATGGGTTATAATACAACCCATGATGCGCCCGTAGCTCAATTGGATAGAGCATCTGACTACGGATCAGAAGGTTGTAAGTTCGAATCCTGCCGGGCGCGCCATTTAATACCGATCCTTTGGGTCGGTTTTTTTATGCCTGTCATTTCTAATGACTCTTGCTCTTTTACTTTCCGGAATTATAATGCGCCAATATCCGTCGTTTTTCTATGTTCCAGTCACGCTTTTTGATGGTTTCCCGTTTATCTACCACATTTTTTCCCTGGGCGACGGCAATTTTAACCTTGGCCAGCCCCCGCGCATTAAAATACAATTCCAACGGGACAGCCGTCCGCCCTTTTTTGGTAATCTCATCACGAATGTGTTTTAATTCCTTTTTGCGAAGCAATAGTTGTTTTGGCCGCGTGGCATCCTGTTCAACAAAGCCCCCTTTGGCCCCGGCATAATCCAGTATATGTGCATTGATCAGGTAAAAACCGCCCCGTTCAAAAGAGGCATAACTTTCATTGATGGTTGCATGCCCGGCACGCAGAGATTTGACCTCTCCGCCCGTCAAAATAATGCCGGCTTCAAACGTTTCCAAAATCGTATAGTTAAAATGGGCCTTACGATTACTGGCAACCGATCCTGTTGTAATCAATGTTTTTACCATGGGTTCAATATATCAAATTCACTTGAAAAAGTCAAGTAAAGGCTCTAATACAACTTGTTCCGTGTCAGACAGATTCGGCATAATTCTTTCCCGAATTCCCTGATGGTAAGAACGCAACCAACCCCGTTCTGAATCGGTTAACAGATTAAAATCAATCAATCGACCATCAAACGGCACCCAAAGCAGATTTTCTAAAATCAGAGAAGCATTCGGTCCCGCAACGGTTAGAATCATATTTTCCAATCGAATGCCAAAACCGTTTTCGCTGTCATAATAGGCTGGCTCATTGGAAAACAACATCCCTGGTTGTAGGGGGGTATCGGATTTTTCATAAATGACTGGCGGAGCCTCATGAACAGCTAAATACATACCGATACCATGTCCGGTTGAATGACCGTAATCCACACCGTCTGCCCGTAAAAAAGCCCTAGCATTTTGATCCAAAGCGATCGGTAAATCGCCCTGCTTTACAACCGTTGTTGCCAATGCAATATGCCCTTTTAACACTTGCGTGTATCTTTTTTTCATCAAATCGGTCGGTTTTCCCACACAGATGGTCCGCGTCATATCCGTTGTTCCGTTCAGGTAATTCCCCCCCGTATCCACCAATAACATTGGTGCAGATAACACCGGCACATCGGATTCTTTTGTGGCTATATAATGGGCCCGGGCCGCATGTTCCCCTACGGCTGCAATTGTTTCAAAGCTGTCCCCGCGATACAGGGGGGATTCGGCTCTTAATTCTTTCAATTTTTGATCACAATCCGATTCCGTGATTTGGTCTTTATTTTGTTCCACCCAAACCAAAAATTTACATAGGGCCCGGCTTTCAAACAAACAAGCTTGGCGAATGTTGTTTTGCTCAACGGTATTTTTAATGGCTTTCATTTGTTCAACAGGATCGGGCGTGTTGACAATTGTTGCCACCGCTTTTATTTTTTGAAAAACCGATACCGGGGCCAAGGCCAAATCCAAACCGACTTTTTTCCCGCTCAATTCCGTCATTTCGTTCGATAATTTATGGTATTCCCCGTCCGCATATACCACCCATCGTTCAAAGATAACCGGATATTGCGGAACAAGCAAACTGCGTTTGTTCAATAGCCAGGATACGCTATCCGGCACCGTTAATACATAGGCATCCAACCGCAACTCTTTTAACCGTTGGCAGACGCGTTTTACTTTGTCGGCTGTCGTTTCACCGCAATAGGAAAGATCATAGTCAAATGTTTTGGCTTGTCGGATCCCCTTGATCGGAAATAGGGATTGCCAAATCGATTCATCAATCGGTTCTGTTTTAACGCCTTTTTGTTCCAAATAATTGACCCATAAAACCGACCGCTGTCCCGGATAATATGCCATCGGTTCATTGGACAGGTTTTGTTTCATCCAATCCGATGGTGTTGTTTGTGTCGGCACTTCCCAAACCGTAAAATCCGATTCGATTTTAGCCTGCTCAGTATAGCGTGAATCAACGAATAAGATTTTTTCGGTCGGTGTGATAACGGCAACACCGGCTGACCCGGAAAAGCCCGTTAAATTCTTCAAACAATCTTTTTCCGGCGGATAGTATTCGCTTAAAAACGAATCCGTCCGCGCAACCAACAAGGCACCCCATTTTTTATCTTTCAACAATTGCCGTATTTTTTGAATCATATTTAATCCTTTTTCATGACCAGGGTGCTCCACCCATTTATTCGATACCGCCGCACAAAGGACAGACCGGCGGCCTCATGGGCTTTTTGAACCCATTTTTCCTGATTGATCAGGAATCCCGACAAAATCGCGATCCCCTGGGGATTTAAATGCCCGGCCAAATCCGGTGCCATCTCAATTAAAGGCTTGGCTAATATATTACAAAAAACCAGGTCATATTTTCGGGAAACACCGGCATATCCGTCACTTTGCCAAATATGCATATATTTTTCCAAACCGTTTTGTCGGGCGTTTTCCTGAGCCACCCGAACTGATTCCGGGTCAATATCTACGGCATCAACCGATTGTTGAAATGTTTTGGCAAAAGCCATTGCCAAAATCCCGGATCCGCATCCGACATCTAAAACTGTTTTCGGTATTGATTTCAGGTTTGATAAAGCCTCCAAACAACCATGGGTCGTTTGATGTTCACCTGTTCCAAAAGCCGTTGCCGCATCAATTTTTAACGCAATCATATTCAATGGCGGCGGTGTTTCAATATGCGAACCATAGATGTAGTATTGCCCTACACGAATAGGCGGAAAACCCTGATAACTGGCTTCCAACCAATTCACATCCGGCATCTTTTTTACGCGTAATATCGGTGTTTTAATATGTGCCTGTTCCGCGGCAATATCCAACAATTGCTTTAACGTGCTCCGATCGGGTTCGGCTTCATAGATTGCCTGAAATTCCCATTTTCCGGTATGAACTCCCTTTTCCAACAACCGCGTCAAAACAGCTCCTGCCGAATCGGCCAATGCATTTTCAAAAAACGGGACAGCCGCTTCCGGCAAAATCAATTTAAATTCAAATGGCATAAGCACCTTCCTTTTCGGGTTTAAGTATGGCAAAATTTTATCCGAAACGCAAGGGAAAAGGCATATTATTCTTCCTTGTTTTGTCGGTTGCATTTTAGATCGTTTCGTGCTAAGTAGAATTTAAAGTTGTTTTTGTCGGGGGATTAAATGCATTCAAAGAAAAAATCATTTGCCGTTGTTTATACTTTAACCGGTCAGGGAAAGGCCGTGAAGCACACGCCGATTCGGTTGGATATACCCGATGAAGATAAACCGACTTGGATACATTTGGATTTATCGGATGATCGCTCCTTACGATGGCTGAAAAGATATTTTAAAAAGAACGAGTGGATTTTGGAAAATCTGACAAATCCGGACATTTGTGATCCGCGCCTGCGTGTTCGGCAAAATCAACTACTTTTGGTGCTTCGAACGGTCAATCGAACCCCGAAGTCCGAGCCAGACGATTTGGTTTTTTTGCGCCTGTTTGCCCGGGATAATCTGCTTATCAGCACGTCGGCTACTTCTGCCATTAATTTTTCTGAAATGGATGATTTGTTCGAAGATGAGGATGGCCCTGATACGATTGCCGCCCTTATCCCGACGATTTTGGAAAACACGCTGGACAGCGTGACAGACTCAATCAATGCCATTGAAGATCAAATTGATGATTTGGAAGAAACGATCATTATCGGTTCACCGCCTGAAGGGTCTTATCAATCTTTATCCGAATTATTGCGGCAAGTCATTGTCATCCGTCGTTTTATGTTGCCCGAGCGAGAGGCTTTGGATAACCTGATACGCCATGGCACCCATTGGTTTCACGGAGAGACAGAACGCTTTATGCGGGATAATTTTGACCGTATTCGACGCATTGTGGAAGATATTGATTTATTGGAGAAACGTATTCGAATCAATCAGGATGCTCTGTCTCATATTGAAGATAAGCAAACCCAACGCAATACCTATATGTTATCCGTTATTGCCGGAATTTTTCTGCCGTTGTCTTTTTTGGCCAGCGTTTTCGGTATGAATCTGGGGGGTATTCCGTTGGATTCATCCCCCTACGGTTTCATTGCTGTTAATTTGGTGATGGTATGCATCGGATTGCTTATCTGGTTTATATTCAAAAGATTACGTTGGATTTAAAAAAGACTTGCTTTTTTTATAAAAATCGGCTAAAAGGACCTTGGTTTAATTTTTTTGAAGGAGATATAATATGCCCTCAGTAGTCACAGATTCTTGCGTTATGTGCAAATCTTGCGTTGAAGTTTGCCCGGTAGCCGCATTCCATGATGCCGGCTCTCAGGTTGTTGTTGATCCGAACACATGCATTGATTGCGGTGTTTGCATTTCCGAATGCCCGCAAGGAGCCATTCAGTCCGCCGATGAGGCCGATGCTAAATGGGTTGAATTCAATGCAACAAAGGCTGCGGAATGTCCGGCTGCCTAATCAACCGTTAATTTTAGGAAGGCCCTGTTTTCAGGGCCTTTTTCCAAAACCATGTCCACCGTTTTACCTGCTACATCTGAAAATATCCGTTATGGCGCCGAATTGATTCGGGCCGGCCGATTGGTTGCTTTCCCGACGGAAACCGTTTACGGATTGGGTGCGAATGCCTATTTAGCCGATGCGGTTGCTCACATCTTTGAAGCCAAAAACCGCCCGACATTTAATCCTTTGATTTCCCATATTGCCGACATCGATTTTTTAAATGAATATGCCCATACGGATGATCGTGTCTTATCGTTGGCCAAACATTTTTGGCCGGGGCCGTTGACGTTGGTTTTAAAACGAAAAGATATGTCGCCCTCACTGGATTTGGCCTGTGCCGGTTTATCAACCGTTACGGTGCGAATGCCTAATCATCCCGTTGCCTTGAACCTTATTCGGGCCAGCGGTGTTCCCATTGTGGCGCCTTCGGCCAACCGTTCTCAATCAATCAGTCCCACAACGGCAGATCATGTTTGGCAAAGCCTGGGCGATCGGGTTGATTTGATTTTAGACGGAGGTCCCTGCTCTGTCGGTGTTGAATCAACCATTATTGATCTAACAGGCAAGCAAGTGGTTATGCTACGACCCGGCGGTCTGGCCCGAGAAGATTTGGAGTCTTTTTTGAATGAACCTATTCTTCTGTCCCACGGAAATCCCGATTTACCCAGTTCTCCCGGACAAATGTTGAAGCACTATGCGCCGACACATCCTTTCCGCATTAATGTCAATATGCCGGAACCGGATGAATTTTTTATCGGGTTTGGTGACATTGGGGTAACGGCTCCATTGAATTTAAGTCCCTCCGGTGACTTATGCGAAGCGGCGGCACACTTATTTGATTATATGCATCGGGCCGATGAACAGACAACCTATCCGAAAATAGCCATGGCTCCCATTCCGGAACAGGGATTGGGTCTGGCAATCAATGATCGGATTCGCCGTGCTTCATACCGAAAATGAAATCCATTGACAGAGTAAGAAAAATTGGTATAATCAAGACGCAGGCAAACAAGGAGATCCAGATATGAGTTTTTTAGATAGATTAAAACAAATGGTCAGACGCCATGAACAGATGTCCAGATTTAGGGAACAAAATAAAATTTTGGATAAAGTTGATGCCAGAACAACGGAATACACAGAATACCATGAAAATGGTCAATTGCTTGATCGGAATGTCTATATTGATGGTGAAAGTGTGACAAACTCTCTGGAAGCAAAGGAAAAATATTTGGCTGGTGCATCAGCAGATGCTCGTAAAAAGCGGGAAAAAGCCGTTTCCAAAGCTGAATCCAAAAATCGCCCGTTATCCGAAGAAGAAGTTATGTCTTTGCGTAATGCAGAAGAAAAAAAGCGTTTTGAAGCAGCCAAAAAGATTGCCGATATGAAGCGCCAACATTAAATTCGCCGATCATCTTATCGCAAATAATTATCGGGTATATTCCAATTTTTGATACCGGAAAGAGAACGCTTTTCGGGACAGAAAAATTGGTTTTGCAGCCGAGTGTCGGGGTAGTTGCACCCTTGCCACCGTTCCCGTCCCGGCACTTGAATCATAGAATAACTGCGTCACACTTATCGGTTGTTGATTTTGCTTTTGTATGAATTGCAAATCCAATAAACAAGGATTTTCTTCCCGATACGAAACGGATAAATTCAAACCGTTCGGACAATCTTTATTTTGATAGGTTGTCACCGTCATATGCCCGGTTTTAGTTCGACAAATTAAAAGGGTATCTTCCGTATCCCGAACAAGATTTGTTAATCGTTCCTGATAAACAGACGGTTGTATCGGTTTCCATTCTTGCGTTTGCGAATCAACTTGAAAATGTCGGCAAGACGGCTTTTGTTCTATTTTTTTGCCAAAGGAAACAAACATCTGCCGATAGGTACCTTCCGACCCGAAAAAACGAATCCCCACCATATCGGCATCAGCAATCGCTACATGGTAGCCTGCTGCTTTTTGACGTACTTTCCGAAAGATATTTCGTGATTGTTCTGACAAATGAATCCCTTTGTTTAAGGCTTCTTTCAAATAGGGATCCGTATCAGACGATGCTTCTTTTTCAAGATTCCCTTTTTGCGTCACCACCATACGACGGGTCATCAATCCACCACATATAGCCATCAAACAACATCCGGTGTTCAGAATTATTCTTTTCAGCATGTTTCCCTCCTCTCCCCCTCGGGAAAGTCTATTATACCATAAAATGCTTTTTTTGTCAATTTTGGGGAAGATATAAATATTTTTTGGACACCCTCTTGCATTGTTCGCTTCATAATCCCATATGTGAGATGTCAGTTGTGAGGCATCACGCCCCCAACAACAGGTTTAAAAAAGGAGATTTTAAGTTATGTCACATTTAATTTTAAGAAATCAACATGATCTTGAACCGCGGACAACAGACGTCTGGGGATTACAATCCGATATTAACCGCCTGTTTGACGCATTTATCAATCCGTTTAACGGGGGTGAAGACCGCTCAATTGCAATGACCCCTCGCTTGGATGTTGCCGAATTAAAAGACAAATATGAAATTAAAGCCGAGTTGCCCGGTTTGGACGAAAAGGATGTTGAATTGGCCTATGATGACGGCCTTTTAACTATCAGCGGCGAAAAGAAATCAGAGTCCGAAGACTCCGGTAAAGGCTATTATGTTAAGGAATGTTCCTATGGCTCATTCAGTCGTTCCGTTCGTTTACCGGAAAATGTTGCTGATGATAAGATTGAAGCTCAATTCAAAAAAGGAGTCTTGACCATTTCCATTCCGAAGAAGGAACCGTCACCGGCCAAAACACGAAAAATAGCCATTAAGGGTTAAAACAACTTTTGGACATTTTAAAAGACACGGAATCGTTTTCGATGCCGTGTCTTTTATTTTATCTAAATACAAAAATATATTTATTTTATAATTTGTTATTCGAATATAATCTATACGTTATTTGACAAAAAACTGTAATTATGCTATACTGTTCCTATTAAGGGGGAAGCACTCGGTTTATCATGTGGATATCAAAAAATTCATTGTTGTTGTCAATGGCATTGCTGGGGACATTTTTTTCAGGTCCCCTGTCGGCAGCGACCCTGCGAACTGGAACTGCTAAATCGATTGCCGGAAGAACGGCAACCGCTTTACCGATAAATCAATCTGAAAAGGACATCTTACTGGATGCTTATCTGCCTATTTTGAAATTAAATGAGCAATTAAAACTACATTTTTATCGCTGTTCCAAACGTAAAGTGACGGTTGGCTATGGTTCCAATGTGGAAAAGAACTCCGGTTTGTTGACAAATGTGACAATTTTTTATTCGGGCAAACCGCTTAATGCTGCTCAAAAGAAACTTTTTTTATCCTCCATGACCAGTAAAACAGACGCTGAATTAAAACAATATACTATTTCGGCCCACGATGCGGAAAAATTGATGAGGACTTTTGCTGAAAACGCCATTACCAAGATATCTCAAACTTTTACAGACTCCAAAACCAAGAAGTCTTCTTTTTATGATTTACCTCTGTGTATGCAAGCGCTATGCCTAGACATTTTCTATAATGTCGGAGAAGAAGGGTTCAAGGGATATAAAAAATTTCAAGCAGCATTGAAAGCCAAAAACTATACGCAGGCCCTTAAAGAAAGCGTTGTTTATACCAATAAAACTTTGCGTAAGACGAATAAAGAACGGGAATATCGCAAGAAACGATTACTGGCCGTCATGCAAATTGTTCAAAAATATGCCAATAACCCGGCCGGGGATATTATTCATCATGTGCAACAAGATAATGCACGGCATCAATTACCGAACTACCCTCAATCTGTTTTAGATCAACAATTATCCATTGAAAAGGGCTTGGCAACGGCGGAAAAAGCGCATATGATGTTAATGCAGAAACGCGCACAAAAAGCCTTGACAAAAGTGGCTCCGGCACTACTCCGCCGACATGCCGTTCAAGGAAATGGTTAGCCCCCTTGTCTGCGCGGCTGTTTTGTGATATCATGACCGTATGATTCGATTAAAAATAGCTTCTGATTCTTTAAAACTGATGGCTTTAATTGCCATGACATTAGATCATATTGATAAAATTTTGGGATTCGGAGGTTATCTCGGTTGTACCATTGGTCGAACGGCTTTCCCGATTTTTGCCTATCTGCTGATTCAACATTTTTGTGTCTTTCATCCGGTAAAAAAATATCTTGTGCGTTTGACGATTTCCGGCTGTTTGACAAGTTTTGTTTTATTGCCGTTTCAACCTGTTGGCGGGAATATTCTGTTGACTTTTTTACTGGCGGTGATTTTTTTGTCTGCCTGCGAATTTATCTGTGCCAAAGTATCCTCGATTTTTTGGCAAGCCTATCTCCTAATTGGTTTATTCTTAATTTTATTACCGTTTATTTTAGTATCTGATTACAGTCTGCTCGGTTTTCTGTTTATCTTATCGCTTTACACCTATACACGATTCCCGATAAGGACAAATTGTGCTGCTGTTTTTCTGACTGGTGTTTTGATGAACACAAACACTCTTTCGGCGGCATTGATAACGGCATTGACCTTGCTTATTTTATTGTTTGGTATAACTGTTATTTCCGGGAAAAGGCGTTTAAAGTGGTGGGTGTTTTATGCCTATTATCCGGGACATTTATTTCTTTTATATCTTATTCGGGATGTATTGCAAAACATATGAAAAAATTGATTTTATTTTTATTGTTTTACTGTCTGACTGCCTGCCGTCCGGAGCCGGATTTAACAGCCCAAACTTATGAAATGACAACACCATCCGGGCTGGTTATTTTACTTCGTTTTGATCCGAATGAAAATCGTTATTTCGGACGGGCCGTTAATCATTATTTCGGCACATATCAATTAAGCGATCAAGCCTTGACCTTTGGGCCAACCGGATCAACAATGATGATGGGGCTTTCGGACCAAATGACAGATGAAGCCGCCTATTTTCACAAACTATCACAGGTTCATTCCTATCAACTGACGCCGGAATCCGTTGTTTTTTATTTATCGGATGGCACCTCATTCCAAATGTATCCTAAACCGCCTAAACAATAAATCATCTTAACCGCCATTGACAGCCCTTTTCCATTATGATATACTTCGAGGTAGAGGTTTTTTATGCATACATTGTCTTTTGATACCACGGCAAACAGCGTTTCCATCGCCCTTTTGCGGGATGATGTCGTTTTAACCAAAATCCAAAAGGATATGGTTCGTGGCCAGGGGGAAGCTCTTATTCCCATGATTCAAGATTTATGTGTCCGGGAAAACTTTCCGATAGCCAATATCAATCGAATTGCCGTTTCAATCGGTCCCGGTTCTTTTACCGGTGTTCGGGTCGGTTTGGCGGCGGCCCGCGGTATGGGATTGGCTTTAAATATTCCTGTTTACGGAGTGACAACTTTACAAGCACTTGCTTATAAAACGACAGGTCTGGTTCTGGCGGTATTGGATACGAAGCGGGGGGATTATTATACTCAACTGTTTCGCGATGGTACACCGATGGAGCAACCTTCCGTTCGTTCTTTGACCGACATTTGTGCTTTGACCGACATTTCTTTGGCCGGTCCTGATGCTGTGGCCATATCAGCGCAAACCAAACAACCGATAGCGGATAACCACCTTTTAATGGCCGAAGCCGTTGGCTTGTTTTCATTAGTTCAAGCCTGTCCCCCAGAACCGCTTTATTTACGAGAAGCCGATGTTCATTGCTAACGGTCAGACCGCTTTTGCACCCGTCATTGCCGAATTACACCAAAATTGTTTTTGGGCTTCTTGGTCTGAATCAGACATTCGGGATCTACTTTGTCTATCAACAACCGTCGGTTGGTTGACAGAGGCTTCTTTTTTGCTTTGTTCTCGGGTAGCAGACGAAATGGAAATTTTAACCATCGGTGTTTTACCGACCTGCCGCCGACAGGGACTTGCAGCAAGTCTGATGACCGAAATGATTTCTTACGCCCGACAGAATCATATTCATCGTATTTTTTTGGAGGTTTCCGCTCAAAATGAACCGGCACAAAGGTTATATGATCATTTCGGCTTTATTCAAACAGGCATTCGGCCGGGATATTATAAAACCGCCGATGGGATGGTAGATGCACTCTGTCTGACCAAGACACTTGACTAATTCGGTTCCATCTTTTTTTGAATGGCCTGTAAATCTTCCCAGGCTTGTTTCTTTTGTGCCGGTAATTTAATCAATGTTGCCGGCGGAACAGAAACCCGTACCGGAATATTTTGATAAGCATGCCAACTGCCCCTAGCCTTTGACAAAGCTGAAATACCTAATAAAATTTGGGATAAGCCGCTTCCAAAAATCAAAATACATCGTGGTCGCAATAGCTCAATTTCTCGGTTAAAAAACGGCAGGCAACAGGCGATTTCGGCCTCAGTCGGTTTGCGATTTCCGGGGGGTCGCCACGGTACCAATGCCGTCACGTAAGCGTTCCGATTCAGGTCCAATCCGATAGCTCCCAGCATTTTATCCAACAGTTGCCCCACAGCCCCACTCATTATAATTCCGCTTTTATCATCTTCCGTGTCGGCTGCCTCTATGACACATAAAATCGTAGGTGACGAACCGCCTCGTCCGTTAACGGTATGTGTAGCCGTTTTTTTCAACGGGCACCCGTTAAAAGTCTCTCTGGCTTGATAAAGTTCTGTCAATGTTTGCGCCTTTTGTGCCAGTGCTTGTGCCTGTTGTGATAGGGCTATATCCGCTTTTGGCTCCATTTCAGGTATCGGCTCTGTTTTTATCGGTGTCGCTTTTCGTTCAAATCGATTAATCGGCTCTTCCCCGATAGTTTCAGTGACTCCCGATAAAATCAACCACTTTAATTTTTGAATGATATTCATTTTTTACTTTCCAAATGCTGACGTCTATGATATCATAAATTGATTCAAAAAGGAAGATAAAAATGATTATTCAAACAAAACAAGTCGGACTGTTGCTGTGTGCTTTGGCTTTATTTGTCGGTGTTGGCTTTTTAATCGGTAAACAGCAGAAAAGCACCGTTATATCCGCTACATCATCGGATTTACCGGTTTGGACGGCTCCCGTTTCTTTGGAAAATAATCAATACGGGGCTTACTTATCCGGTTTTTTAGCTCAACAAAATCAAGATTATGATCGGATGACAGCATCGTTTGAAAAAGCATTAGCCATTGATTCCGACAACGAAAAGCTGAAAACAACGGTCTATCTATTAAAGGCTGTTCAAGGTAAAATTGATGAAGCACTCCCTTTGGCAGCGTCCCTGGGTTCCATAAAAAAACCGGAGTTGCTGACCGATTACGTGTTGATTGCCAATGCTTTTAAGCGGGGGGATTATGATGGTACCTTACATCTGTTAAAAACAAAAACACATTATGGTCCGGATCGTGTTTTAAAACCAGCCTTACGGGCCTGGGCTTATGCCGGTCAAAACAAAAAAGCCGCTGCCGAAAAAGAGTTGGAAGTATTTAATAAGCCGCAGTCTAAACAACTTTATTTATATTATCGGGCTTTACTGGCATTGGCTTTTGATGACCGCGACGGAGCGAATAAATTCTTCCGTCGAATGATGAAAGATCCGGCAGAATCCTATCCTTCACTGACGGCTGTTGTATTTGTTCGTGATTTCTATATGGCCCGCGGAGAATGGAAAACAGGATTGCCGGCTTACGACCGTCTGATTCCGTTTTTGCAAAGGACACCATCTGTCCGGGATGTTATTCAAGAAATGAAATCCCCGAAACAAATGACCCCGCAAATTGGTGCCGCCATTGCTTTTTATGATGTATCGGTAGCGTTGGCTCCTTTAAAAACGGAAGAAACAAGTTTAATTTTAAATGAATTGGCTATTTATTTGGCCCCTGATGCTTTGACACCGAAAATTTGGGGGGGAGAGTTATTGGAAAGTGCCGGAAATAATCGGGCAGCCAATCGGGTTTATGATCGTATTCCCCATCCGAATGATGTGATTATGCTGAAAAAAGTAATGAATTTTATTGCTGTGGAAAATTATACGGATGTATTACCGTTATTACAAACGCTGTTGGACCATAATCCCGAAGATGCCTTTCTATATCGTTTGGCCGGTGAAATTTACACTGAACGGAAAGAGTATGCTACTGCCATTGATTTTTATAAAAAATCCGTTGCTTTATTTAAAAAGATGGGTTTATCCGAAGAAACTGGCCGAACATTATTTGCCTTGGGTGCGGTTTATGACGCGGCCAAACAACGGACATTGGCCGAGCAAGCTTTCTTGGAATCCGTTCGCCTGTATCCAAACAATGCCCAAGCCCTCAACTATTTGGGGTATATTTGGTTGGAACAAAACAAAAATATTGATGAAGCCTTTCAACTGGTATCTTCGGCCGCTCAGTTGGAACCGGATGATCCCAACATCACAGATAGTTTGGCATTGGGGTATTACCGAAAAGGCGATTATACCCGGGCTTTGGAATTGGCTGAACAATCAATTGATCGCCTTTCTTACAGTTCCGTTGCATATACCCACTTGGGGGATATCTATGCAGCCCTGGGACGCCATCGCGAAGCAAAATACCAATACCGGAAAGCACTGGATTTAACCGCCGATATGACACCGGAATTAAAGCTGGAATTACACAAAAAATCAGGCCTGTCCCGATAGGCTTTCCAACACGACCGTCCCTTTTTTCTGACGGGCGATGGTATATTGTTTTCTTAACGCATCCCGAACCATATGCGGATTCGGGATTTTATACATGCATATTGAACCCGTCATATCGGTTGAATCAATCGAAATCGTTCCCAAATTAGCCATTACATCAATCATACTTTGAGTGGTTGAACTGTTGACAATACGAAAAAGTTCAATTTCGTCAACGGTTTTACTTAAAATTCCGGTAATAATAATAAGTCGCTGATTTGTTAAAATATAGGACCGATAAATCCGCTTTAATTTTAAAGCAATCAAAAAAATCCCCAACGTCAATACCGTTAAGATCCAATAAACCGGGTTATATTGAACATCGGCGATAGATCCTGTCACATGCCAAATAAAGTCCTCATCATTATTGATGATATTTCGAATAATATTTTCGTTATTCATATCAATATCCTTTCCTATCCTATACTTATCATATCAGAAAAAAAACAAAAAGACAACTGCTATTTCGATCGGCCTTTTTTCTTTTTGATCGGCGGATCAATCACTTTAAAAATCTTCACATTTGTTTTCGGATCAACATAATCCAACTGCAACCAATCCGACATATCTTTTGTTTCGTAATACACACTGTAATGAAAACTATTTTCTAATCCGTCATAGTTCTTTTTGGTCTTCGGGTTTTTAAATAAGAATCCTAAACAATCGGGATTTTGCAACAGAACGGTGCTCACCTGATGCTTTTTCAATAATTCTTTGGCTGTTGTGAACGGTGGCCGATCCAAAGCTATCACAGCCGAATCTGTGATACCGTCCACATTGCGATCATACGGCCCGCCTAATCCCGGTCGACCGGTTTCCCAGTTGATTTGCGGAGCCGAGAATAAATCACTGAACACAGCACCATCCGCGAATGTTCCCTTCATTTTTTCCAATACCTTTTCCGACAATGAACAAGCATATCCTTTTGCGGTATTATTTTCGTTATTTTTGTTCTTGACCGTATTTTGATTAGGTTGTTCTTCTTCCTTTTCATTTTGAATAATTTTATCAAAGCTTTCTCTTAAAAACTCGGGGATATCAATATCTTTGTTTTCCCGGTATTGGTTCAAATAGTATCTGGCTCCCCAGGATTGAAAATGCCGTAAAATGGTCACCCCTTTTATCATGGCACCAACAAAGACTAAATAAAACGCCAAAAAGATCAGACTGCGCATAAATGATTTTTCCCGAGGCGCAAAAGTCAGGTTTAAATACCCGGCACCCAAAAAGCAAAAGAACGCATTTTGACTGATTCCGGCCCGAATATGAAAAATCATAATGGTTGCATAGAACAGCGTTCCGACAGATACCATTAACATAAAGGGAGCCATCCTGTTTTTCCCCCACCGAACAAGGCTCCATATACAAAGACACGGTGCTAACATCAACGGCAGAATGGCCAATGTTAACAGTTCAATCCAGTTTTCGGATAACGGGCGCATTTCACTGACTTTTGATGTCCACAGGTAATACATAAACGGGTCCACCATCGGCACCAACAAAACCGAATGAAAGCCGAACAACAGCACACATCCCAAAATCATAACACCCAATAAACCATATATTAGACGACAAACTCTATTGCGCCGAACCCCCGAATAGGATAATCCCCCCATTAAAATCAGGTTAAATACGCCCAATAAAACATGAAACAGCGATGGCCTGGCAAAATCAAGCGTCCAAAATCCTGCCATCGGATGATCAAAAGTCATAGCACCTAACAAAACGATTGTATATGCCCCCGTATAGAGCAAAGCCGGTTTCAAAGATCGATTATGCCATAACCAACCAAAAGCCATCGGAACCATCAACAAATAAATGTTGATGAAAAACTCCGGTGTTATCCATGTACCCAAAGCCGACAAAACACCGGCAGCGATAAAATAACCGTTATTTCGTTTAACCAATAATCCGCGAGCAACAAGCCCGATACTCCACACCAACAACATAAAATGGAAACAGTGGTGGTCAAAATAACCGACAGAAGCCTGTCCCCAACTGTATCCGATACCGCATAAAAACAGCCAGAAAGCCCCAAATGCCATCTTGGGTGTCAAATATCCCCGACAGGCAAAAAAGAACCCGCGAACCGCTACAAGCATCACCAAGACAGGCACAAAATAAGACATGATTTCCAATGCCCTTTTTAGACCCCAATTCGGAATAAACGGCCAGGCAAAAGCATATCCGATGATATCCAACGGCCGTGTCCAGTGCATTTCAAATCCGAAAGGATAGTTTTGTCCGAATACCACCTGTTCCCGCCAAGGGAAACCGGCATTGGCCCATTCCATAATCCGGCTCATCCGGGCCCATACATCGGTTGACCAAAAAACCGAAAACGGCACATAGACAAACAAAGTCATCAGGGCCGCTAACCAAAAAACACGCTTATAAGATGAAAACATTTATTGTTCCTTTTGATAAAGAGGGGTAGCCAAATACTTCATACGCCGAAATTCCTGTCGGGATTTAGCCACGGAATCCAAGATCAGAGCCAATGTTAAACTGACACCGGCGCACAGCATCAGCCCGACGGATAAAATGGTTGTCGGCACCCGCGGGACAAGACCCGTTTGCCAGTATTCATAAATAACCGGAATGGCACACAATACCGACAAAACCGCCAACCCGACGGCACCCAATCCGAAAAACAGTAAAGGTCTTTCTTCCTTGATTAACAAAGCAATCATTTTTAATATCCGCCATCCATCTTTAAAGGTAGACAATTTACTGACCGACCCTTCTGGCCTGGCATAATACGGTGTTTCATAATCCGCAACCGGCAATCGCATAGAAGCTGAAAAAACCGTCAGTTCCGTTTCGATTTCAAACCCCTTGGAATTGGCCGGATAGGCTTTCACAAACCGCCGGGAAAAAACACGCAATCCGGACAACATATCTTCTGTCTGCTTCCCGAAAAACAAATGCACAATTTTGGTCATCAATCTGTTTCCAAACTGATGACCTGCCCGATAGGCCTGTTCGGATTGACTTTTACGAACACCCGTCACCATATCCAAATTTTCATTGATAAGTTTATCAATCATTTGTGGAACACTGGCAATATCATAAGTTGCATCCCCATCTGTCATCACATAAACATCGGCTTCCACATCGGCAAACATACGCCGAACAACATTTCCTTTGCCCTGATGTGTTTCACTGCGCACAATGGCACCGGCATCCCGCGCCACCTGAACCGTGTTATCCTTTGAATTATTGTCATAAACATAAACCATCGCCTGGGGCAGGTATTTATGACACTCTTTAACCACCTGCCCGATAGCCAGTTCTTCGTTATAACAGGGAATTAAAATCGCTATTTTCATAGTAAACTCCTTTCATCTTTTTTCTTGATCCGCCATTTCCAAAATAAAACGATCCGTTTGACCGGGGGCCACATCTATGCCACGCCAAATACCGTCTTTGATTTGTCCCGCAACAATAATGGTATCACCGACCCAATTTTCGGGATTTCCTGGTTTCAAATTGATTTCTTGCCGAGGGAACAAATCCGGATTTTTTTCAAACATCTGTTTCACTTTTGCTATCGATGAAATAATCAATACTTTTTTGTCCCTCAATAAATCATAATAGGTCTGTTTTGTTTGCTTATCCCACGGCAACGGTGCCGTCAATGTGGCCAACGGCCAACCCAGGACCGGATTACTTGTTTTGATATACGGCACGACATATGAATTTAAATTTTCCGCAACGGCCACGATCGTATCATCGGCCACCGTTATCGTTGTCATCGGCATATATGTTTCATTTGAAACGGTTCGAAAGGAGGAATAACCGAACGGAAAAAGAACAGATACAACGACCAGCATTCCGGCTAAAATCCGTTTGATTCTTTCTGTCATTTTAAACCGTTTTATCATAAGAAAGATCATCAAGCCCGATAAGACTTCTAACACAATTGCATACCGTAGAATGGAGAACAACACCAACCACACCACATAGGAAACATCATAAAGTAAGACAACTGCCTGTTCCCGCCGCTCTTTTATTTTTCCGACCAGACACATTCCTGTCAAAGCAATAGCACAAATAAACGGAATAATGGCGTGATATATTTTTTCTTTTAATTCCGGTTCCGTCATATATCCCGAATCCGTTCCCCAATAAAGCGGATAAAACAGCCATTGACCGATTGTTTGCGGTAAAAAGCGGATATCCCGAACACTTTCCGCCGGTATCAACGACGATTTAAAAATATGATTAGCCATCGGGAAAATCGGATTGCCCGTTTTTTGCCAAACCAAATATAACCACCATCCATCCGTCAGACCAAACCCGATTAAAAATCCGATTGAGATGATCAACAGTGCCTTTATCGGCCGTTTAAACTGACCGATTGCGGCACAAAACAAAACCAAAGCCCCAAAGCCGACGCACATCGGAAAAATCGTTAATTTTAACCCCAGAACGCCCCCAACCAAACCGCTGATACCAAATAGGAGCCATTCAGATGCTTTTTTTTCAAAAAATACTTTCTTTACAAACAGATAAAAAGCCGTCAGGAATATGATGGCACAGGTTATTTCATGTGTTGTGCTTCCGATTTGTTGCGTATAAGCATATCCCGTTATGGCATATAGCAACAAAGCAACCATCATCCACAGATCTGTTTTATTTTTCACTGGTATGAATAACCGCAATATGGCCCAGGCTATTAAAATGATCACTCCGTGAAAAGCACCATTCATAAAAAAGATAAGTTGCGGATAATTGTTAAATGTCTTTATTTGCAAATACGTCAAACTATCCAACAGCGGCGCAAAGAAAGTGTAAGCCCCCGATACAAAATAGTTTGAAAAAGTCTTACCGTTTAAAAAGGCCCATCCGTTATAAAAATGATAATTGTGCAAATCATACCAAATTTCGTTCCTGGAATAAGCCGCCCACCATCCGCAGCAAAGCAAAACCAATATCGGTAAGAGGTATTTAATATGCCGCATCTTGCCTTTTCCTTCCCATTGGCCGAAACGCAATATATTTCAACATCAAATAACTGTTGACTGTCACCAGTATCAAGGCAATGGCTTGGGATAAATACGGGTTCATATCCAACCACAAAAATACCGCTAACAACCCGGCATTCAACACATAACTGACCCCCCACCCCATCAGGCAACGTATATATTCATTTACATAATTACCGCGGGTATTAAATACATAAAATTTTTGTGTCAGATAACCATTCACGGATGAAACAACAAAGGCCCAAAATAACGCCGCTTGCGGATTAACCTTCAAAAAGACAAACATCGTATATAAAGCATAAGAAACAAGGGTGTTATAACCGCCCACCAGTATATATCTGATTTTTTCCGGAAATCGCATCCAGAATTGAAATAAAATACCATACCATTTTATCAGTTGTTGCATATAAAAAACCTAGCAGAAAGGACCTATCCTGTCAACTTTTTATTGAATTTTTACGCTTTTTCTGATATAATGGCAACCATGAAAAAAGATAAACTTTTATTATTATCTTGTTGTGCCCCCTGCTCTATCGGTGTTATTCATGATTTATATACCCAAGGGGTTGATTTTACCGTTCTGTTTTATAATCCGAATATTCGCCCGGAATCCGAGTATATCCGCCGGCGAGACGAAAACAAGCGAATTTGTGATGAATTAGGGGTTCCTTTTATGGAATTAGCCTATGATAACGATAGTTGGATTCAGGCAACCCGGGGATTTGAAAATGAGCCGGAACGGGGTAAGCGATGCGACATCTGCTTTTTACTCCGATTAAGGGGGGCTGCTCGCTTTGCGCGTGAAAATGGATTTACCCGATTTTCTTCCGTCTTGGGCATTTCTCGCTATAAGGATTTTGAACAGGTTTGCCGTGCCGGTCAACAAGCGGCTGAGGAAGAAAATATCCCCTACGACCTGACAAATTGGCGAAAAAACGGGGGGGAACAACGGGCGAATGACCTGGCCCGAAAACATCATTTATACCGCCAAAATTATTGCGGTTGCCATCCCCGATCTCAGGAGTAGCCCATGCCATCAACTTGCCCGGATTTATGCATTTCCGTCTTAAAAGCCGTATCGGAAGGAAAACCGATCCAAACAATTTTAACCTCTATCCGTCAGGCAATCATTCAAGGTGTTTCTCTGTCTGAGAGCAACTATTTTTTGCTGAGACAACTGATTGATTCGGATATCTATTTGAAAAACAGATTGTGCCTTATCCGAAGGATAATTGCCTTACCGTCGTTTAAATATGAGGCCAACCAAAACCCGGCCGGATTGGTTAATTTATTAGCGATAAGTGCTTATTGGCTTGATTTAAAACTATTTGATAAAAAAGCAATTTATCACATCGGTTCTTACCGAACCGTTGATCCGGCACAAACAACACATTTAATGCTGTTGGATATTGGTGTCGCTCTGATTAACAAGGGGTTTCACTTTTCGAATAATGTTATTCGGTTTAATAATGCCAACGCTTATTCAACCTTAGCCCCCTACTCGCTAACCTTTTTAAAGCAGTGTCGTGAACGCTATCGATTTCTATCAAGGAAAAAGGCCGGCTACTTACATGCCGAACAATTAACATCATACATTCGCCAACGGGAAGATTAACCTTTTACTTTGGCATCTAACCTGTTTTGAACTTTATTTATGGCTTCAAAAATATCTTCGGGATTATCAACAAATCCGACATAGTCAACCTTATCCTGGTTTAAGGTTCCTTCCTGCAACATATTCAACATCAACGCCCGGAATGGTTCCCAAAAATTATTATAGTTCAAGAAAATCATCGGTTTTCGCTTTACTTCCCCTGTTTGAATCAAAACAGCAAATTCCGAAAACTCATCAATGGTCCCCCATCCACCGGGGCCAACCAGGATAGCTTCTCCCATTTGGAACATATCTTTTTTACGGTGGGACAAATCGGCTACAATTTTAATTTCCCCCAATTTAAAAACCGTTGGATCCTTGCATTGCAGTTCCAATAACTTTAATGTTGTAATACCGATAACATTCCCGTTTTTATTACGAACCCCCTGGAACATACTCCCCATTAATCCGTTATCACCGATACCAAAAACCATTGTGCTTCCATGCTCGGCCAAAATTTCCCCCGTTCGCCGCATCGGCTCATAATAAACGGAAGAAATAGTCGGGGCCGCCCCACAAAAAGCCGTAATCATTTTATATCGTTTCATCATGAATCCTTTCAGTTTGGTTTCATTATAACTTCTTTTTTGTTTTTTTCAACAAAAAAGTTGTTTTTGGCAGGGAAACAGGCTATGTTATTTTGGAAAGGAGTTTTTCATGGATTTAACCGTTTTATTCACCATTTCACATGGCGTCTATTTGACGGGTGCCCGTGATTTAGACAATCGTCTGGTCGGCAGTTGTATTGATGCCGTTATGGTGGTTGAAGCCTCTCCCGCACAAATTCTTGTTTCCCTAAATAAACAATCATATACGGCACAAACGGTTTTGAAAACACGACGTTTTTCTCTGACTGTTTTATCTGATGATGCATCATCAGATCTCATTCAACTGTTCGGTATGAATACTTCTCGCACCACGGATAAGTGGTTGACAGGTTCATATACCCTAACGGATGATTTACCGATACATAACGACGCCGTCGCCGGTTTAATTGTCACCGTTGATTCCGTTTCGGAAACATCTGGGCATTATGTGTTGTTGTGTTCTGTTGAACAGGCTATTCCTGGGACGATGAAAAACCCTTTGATATATCATGATTACCAAAATAGAAAAAGAAAGGAAAAAATAATGTCTGAAACAAAAAAATGGGTTTGTTCCGTTTGCGGTTATGTCTATGATGGAGAAGTTCCGTTTGAAGAATTACCCGAAGATTGGGTCTGCCCTTTATGTGGTGAACCGAAATCCGTTTTTGTCCAAGAATAAAGTCGGACAAAGCATAAAAAGTAGTTCCTGTTTTTATATTCTGCTTGACTTTTTTCAAGAAACGGCGTATAAAAGCATTACTTTTTATGGGGATGTAGCTCAGCTGGGAGAGCGTCGCGTTCGCAATGCGAAGGTCAGGGGTTCAATCCCCCTCATCTCCACCAAAGCCTTTTTAACAAAGGCTTTTTTATATGCTTTTTTCCATATTCATACCCGTCGGCAATTTCTTTTGAATCGGCTGAATCATATAGTTCAAAAAATCCACAAAAGTTGCAAAATGCAGGATGACCTGATAGGTGTATCTGTCCAATAATTGATATTCCTTGACACTGAAATCATAAACAATCAAAGTTTCCCACCCGTATCCCAATAACAATTTTTTTCGCATCACGGCATTATTTTGGCAAAATTGATAATTTTGCAAAATACCGGGATGATGAAAAGCCCCCTTATTTCGTTCAATGTTTTCCAAAGAAAACAAATCCACGCCATTCCAAGATAATCCGTTTGTCATCGCCAAAAAGGATACATAATCCAACGGAATGGGGGGCACACCGGCCTTAACTAATTTGACAGAAGTCTGTTGCACCAATTTCGGCTCAATGGCCGGAAAAACAACGGCATAATTTTCATACAGACATTTTAAGCATTGTTTTAATTCAGACATCGGATTACCTCCCCGGCATTGTTTTTAGGGCTATATCCCGCAAAGCACTTTGGGTAAAGCCCGACAAAACAGAACGGTCTTGTTTATTTTTACCGCCGGAACCGGTAAACAATCCCATCGGGATATACACTTTCCCCCGTGGTACCGGCACATAAAGTTGCTTCGGAGTCAGATATCCTTCCGGTCCGATAATTTGTTTATCAATATAGCGATGGATTAAATCGTGAAACGGACGAGCCTGGATAAAGACCATATTCTCAAAAGAGATTGTTCCACCATAATCCAACGGATATTTTAGATGGACAACAAAATTTTCAGGTTGTTGTCCCCGTTTCATATAGAATAATCCTTCTTCCGTCACGCCGGCTGAGCGTAAATCATTGGCGTGATGATAGGATAAAAAACGTACAAAGTCACGGATAGTCCGATTTAATTGTTTCTGACGACCGATCAGATCCGAATTATCCTGTGCATAATGATTAACCGCCATTAAATCCATACCCGGAAAATTCATGCTGTTAAACAAATTTTCCCAGTAAGCCTGCCCCTGTTCTTCCAATTGTAAATTGTTCAGTTCGGCATCATCAAACAAGGGTGTTTCCAACAACTGATTCCAATCGCTGAATACATCTTCCGCATTCAATGTGGTTGACAAGGACAGTTGTTCCGTTTTTTCTGTTGTCATTTTATGCCTTTAATTGTTCGTCGTCGTCTTCCAATTCCAACATATCATTCTGCATTAAGGCTCGCAAAGCAGCCATATCCGTTTCTTCCCGTTGGGCAACCACCCAATATGGGACAAACGGTGCCGTCGGTAAAGAGCATTTTTTACGCATTTTTTTATCCAAATACCAACGGGGCGCATCCGCCAAAATCGGCCGATTTAAAAAGCCCTGAAATAAGACATATTGTTTTAACATATTCAAACTCATCATTTCGGAAGCTCCAACAACATTGGAACTTTGTAATGAGCGGGATACGTTGGCCGCAAACGGATTTGTCTGCATAGACACCCCTTCCGTCCGAGATGAACTGGCCACTTCAATGGTCCGCGAACCAATCATTTTAGAAAACCGTTCAGCGGTTTGTTCATTGTTTTGGGCTAAAATAACTTTGGCGGCCGTTGTTGTAATGATTGTTTCCAAATCATCTTTTCCATATTGACCGGAAATTTGTCCCAAATCTTGTCCGATTAACAAATAAGCCACTTTTTGCCCCCGTCCGACAGCCGGTCCGTCTTTAACGGCAGCTAATTTCGGCATTTGCGGGAATTCGTCCAAGACAAATAACACCGGATAAGGTCCGACTTTAACCCCATCTGACCCCATATCATTCGGCTTATTGGAAATCAGGTATGAACTCATCAATTCAACAAACACACCTGTAATCACGTTTAATGTCCGGGCATCAACCTGATTAACTGACAAGTAAACCGATATTGGCTTCATTTCACCGGTAATGGGATCAATCATTCCCCGCAAATCACGGAAGGTTAAATCACTGAATTTTGTCCGTGTCCGAACAGCCGAGTTTTTAAAGATGTTAATGCCGGAAAATGCCGTTGACAAAATAGATCCGCGTTCCTTGTCCGGAGTTCCGGCTAACTGTGATAATTCAACTGTCGCCCGTCGGGCATAACCGAATCGTTCACTTTCGGCAATTGCCAATTTTAACGCATCTGCCCCGGCATCTGCAAAAGCCGCCGCCTGATCCCCTTCATCTTGGCGCCGTTTTAAGTCGGCATTAATTTTCATTTGGATATCTGTCCACCAATCAAAAATCATAGCAATACACGGCTCATTTCCTTGCCAACTTTCCGGCAAACCTTCCCAGGTTCCGACCGGTGCATAATTATCCAACGTCAGCGTTCCCTCTTTTAACGCTTCCAGAGAAATACGCGCACTCGGATCTGTCATATCCATATAATAGGTTTCCAATACTTCGGCATCTTCTTTATCAAACGATCCTTCACTCAATTTTGAAATAAAGTAATCATTGGCTCTGGCCCGCTCGCATTTACTGCAAATAAAGTGTAGAAAACCGGACATAGCGTTTCGTCCTGTTTTAGACCAGTGCGGATCTGCTCCGCCTTTCGGTTCTTCTACCAAGACCGCCACCATTGAGTCAATATACATATCCCGGCCCGGCCCTAACGGTGGCAAACAAGTTGGGGATAACGGGTTCCAACTGGGATAATAAACACCTTTTTCCGGATCATCCTCGGCTCCCCAGTTAATCACAAAGACCGGTCCTTGTGTTGCCCGATACCCAGACGTGTTATAACACAATTCAGGTTTGGGGTCGTTAATAATTAAACTTAATCCCGGTGATTCCAATATGGTTGGGATCACAACCCCAGCTGTTTTACCGGTTCCCGGAGGTGCCACCACCAAAGCCGATAACGTTTCCGGCATTTTCAATAATTTTCCCTTAAATCGTCCCAAGACAATGACAAAGCCCTTAAAAAGTCCCATTTTTTCAACATCAGCATAGGTTGCTTTTCGGCCGCTGCCAAACACATTGGGGCGATAACTATAAGGATTTGTCACAATGCGATAGACAACAAAAGCACCGGATAAAACAAATGCCATATAGGGTAAATACAAAATCGGAGATGGATTATTGGTTGTTTTTAAAACGCCCAGATACTGGCGAAAAACACCGACGATTCCACTCAACGGAGAAACAACAGACGGCTTCCAAACTTTTGTCCATGCCCATCCAAGGGATTCAACCCCGAAACCGACCAAAACAAAATTAACCACCGGAATAAAAATAAGCAACAACAGCCACGTCAACGGTATCGCTAAAAAGAAACTTAATAAAATTCTGGCAATACACTTTTGTTGTTCTTCGTATGCTTCGTCTCGTTTAAAAGCCATTTAACCCCTCATACTCCTTAAAATAAATCCCTGATTTCGTTTAACTCCGTTTCTGTCCCTTTGGATTGTGCAACCGGCAATGCCGATCCGAATGCCGGTAATTCTTCGGGACCGCCCAAATCGGTCCGACAGACAACAACATCCATTTTCTTCCACGTTTCCATCATATCGGCCGCATTGATAATCGTGCCTTCTTTTTCAATCAAGATAGGAACAACGGTCTGCGGGAACCCTTTATCGGTCACCTTTTTAGCAAAAGTTTTTGCCTCTGTCAAGAGCGTATAAACCGGCGATGTCCGATGGGATGTTTCCGAAAACCAAAGCGGTTCCTCATCGTTAAAGAAAGCCTCATCCGCCAACCAATCTCCTTTTTCCCCATCCGTCAGACATAGGACAATTTTATCCGTTGAAATACCGACATAGGACAAATTTGCTTTTCCGATACTTACATCTTTGACAACCTGATAGTTTGCTGCCGATAAGATAGCGACCAAATCTTCCTCTAACCGGATTCGTTCCGGCATTTGAATATCCTCCAAAGGCATATTACTGATTTCTTCACTCAGGAACGCCGGCGGCTCGGTCATATCTGCATTAGCCGGAGCCATCTGCGCCGACATATTATAGTTATTTGCCGGTTCATTTTGCGGTGAAACTTCCATCCTGGTCGGACCGACAGCGCTTTTTTCGGCATCCATTGTTCGACCCGTCTGTTTAATAGCCGGTCGTCCGGCAGAGACCAACGGTTTAGGCCGCACTTTTTTATGAGAAGCCTTTGATTTGATTTTGATTTTTTTCCGAATAACTTTCTTTTGATCGGGTTTAAAGAAAAAGGATTTGATTTTTTGATAGATCAGTTTAATTGATTTGCGCCAGGAAATTTTAACCGACACCCACCACAAAATGCCGAATATGGGAATCATCAGTAAAACGCTGATCAACCAAAACCAAGAATAGGAATTTGAAATAACCCATCCGGATTGAAATTCTGACCAGACATGTTGCCAATGTCTCACTGAAAACAGGCGGAATTCCCAATTTTTATAAAAATATTCACGCCGATACCAGCCGAAAAAAATAATTCCGACCACCAATCCGACCCTGACAGTTCGTCCCCAATTACGCATGATCAACCTTTCGTTTTCAATCGAATTGACCCCATTATAACCAAAAAAGAGTCAAAAAACCAGTAAAAAATTCTTTTTTATGAAATAAATCCGAAAGAGAACCTCTTTCGGATTTATTTTGACCCGATACCTATGCAATTAGAAGTGATACTTCAAAGTCGCATAAACACCATTCGTGTATTGTTTTTTCCGGAAAGCACCTTCATAGGTTGCCGACAATTCCATCGGTCCGTTTGTCAGTTTCAAACTGGCACCGGCTTCCGTTCCGAACCGTTTCATTTTTTCACCGCGATAGGTGTATAATTTCTGTCCGGCATAGCTGACACCGGCTTGATCATCGCCTTGCTTGATATCATATGTCAAGGCTAAATGAGCCGACGGCACCAAGCGCCAACCATGATCTTCTTTAAAGACGTGTTGGACATGGACTCCGGCCAAACCGGTCACGATATCCGTATTTTTGGTATGAACATCAACACCATAGGCATTTTTATAGCTATCAGAATCGATCCGGATATAACGGGCACCGACACCGGCATCAATCCAGCCCCATTCATAGCCGACCGTTCCCTGACCGCCATAAACATCTGCATCCCATTTAACACCGTTGTTGTCGTATTTCATTTTGCTGTAACTGGCCATAGCGGAGATAAAGAACTGACTCGGCTTCCAAGCCCCATAGACAAATCCCGTATAACCGTCCAAGTCTGTTTTGCCACCGATATCGGCATCAAAACGACCGGATGTTTGGCTGTATCCGATACCCAATAATGTATTTGATCCGACAAATGTATCAATACCCAGGGCAATACCGGCTTGATGCATAGCGAAACCTTGTTTATCCATATCATTGCGGGTATGTGTATATAAGCCTTCTACCCACGGTGTAATATGGTTGCGTTCCCGCATACCGGCCAAAATTTCTTCATCATGTGCCGGCACAATGTGGTTATAGATAGCCCGAATGGTTGACACGGTTGTTTCCACAGCCGCATATTGGGCAGCGGCCGTTGCCGGACGCAAGTGGTCCAAGGCCGAAGCCACATTGGCGGATTGTCCCATTTGGACCAAGGTTGTAATGTTATCAAAGAAAGCATTACCACTTGTTCCCATCATGGTTTTCAACAACGCCGCCTGTTCCGAAGTATAACCTTGCTCGGAAATACCGTTTTCATCTTTTTGTGTAACGGTATAGGCACCGCTGTTTTCTTGAATGTTATAAAGCGGATTGTCATTAACATGCAACGAATTCTGGTTGGCATCAATACTGACATCCAATCCGTTTTCGTCAACGACACCATTGTCAATCACAAAATTGACATTACCGGTGACGGTATCGGCTTCCACCAAAGTTTTACCACGGGTGTTGGTTCCGATACGAATACCGGCATTGCTGTCAAAGTTAACCGTTCCCGTTCCGGCGGAAGAACTCCAATCTGTATTATCAAAATTTTCAATCCCGTTTTGGAAAGAAATCGTTCCCGTATTGGTAACCCCACCATTGATGGCTGAATCACCGTTTTGGAAAGTCATTGTTCCGGAGTTTGTAATATTTCCGTTCATTCCGGTTGTTCCGTCAAAGGTCATTGTCCCAGCATTTTGGGTATTACCGTTGACCGTGTTATCTTTATTCCGGAATGTTAAAGTCCCGGTATTTTCAATATCACCGTTTACATTGATATCATTGGATTCAAACACAACAACTTCCGGTGTTTCCACATAGACGGCCTGTGTATAATCATCCGTTCCTAAATTGATTTGTTCCCAATCTGTTTTCGTAAAAACCGCACTTCCGTCTGTTGGTGCCTGAACACCATTTTCCTTATAGTCAATAATACCTGAACCATAAGCGGAAAAGTCCGTAATATTTGTTGTTGCATTGGCGGTAAGGGCACACATACACCCCAAAGCAACGATCGCTGTCATCATTTTTGTTTTCATTTTTCAATCCTTTATTGATTAGTTATTAATACGTTCAAATTGATTTTGTAATGTCATTTTATAAATGGCTGTTTTACCATTTTCCTGACTTGAAATCAATTTAGCCGCTCCATCAACATACCGAACGGGAACACCACCCAAAGATGTTGCGTAAGACGTTCCGTTTGTATTTCCGACATAAAGCGTCGTTCCGTCAGAAACCATTCCCGTCATTTGAGCTCCGTTCAGGTTAAATACAGACGGTGTTCCGTCACAATATAATTCCGTTCCGGTTGTCCAAAATAATTTTCCACCGGCAACTGCCATCTCTTTTACTGTGCCACTGACAACTTCCGTTCTGGTTGCATCCGATGTATTTTTGGCATCATAGGAAATAATACCGTTACCATCAGAGAAATAAACTTTATCATCGGATTGCGTAGCCATTGTCGGAAAATACGGAGCATGTTCCCGACCGTTTTGTTTTGTTACATCAAACCGATCCCCACTTTTTACTGCGCGAGTCACGGAACCGATAGCTGTATTTCCCGTATTGATACCCAGAATAATGATGTTGTTTTCATCATACATATAGGCAACCGGGCTTTTTAATTTAGCCGGACTTGTCGCATGTTCTTGGGCATACACTTTATTTGTTGTTGTCGTAAAACCACCCAAAGCGTTGCCATTCGGTGTGTTTATAAACACATTACCGTCTTCATCAGCTGTCGCGACGACACCGGTCTGTTCATTAACCAAGGAGCCGGCATTGGCACCCAAGACACCCTTACCACTGGCAAATCCTTGCTTGCCGTCCAAAGAAACCCGCACAAACGGCGCGGAGTTGGTGACTACCTCCATTCCTCCGGCCGGATGCGGATAGGTTACACCATCAATCACTACTGTCCTGGCTTTTGGAACCGTATATTTCGCTTGACTGCGGTATGTCATAACAAATCCGTTAGACACTCCCAACACCTTATCAATCGGTGCATTATCAAAGCAACCGGACTTTACGTCGATTTCGCCCTCATAGGCTCTTGCCCCGAAAACAGAACTTAAAGCCAACAACCCCGCCATCAGCGGACTTTTTTTGATATTCATATTTTTTACTCCTTTGTTAAAATAATATCGTGATTGGCATTCTACACCATTTCTAAAAATTTGTCAAGTATTTTTTAATTCTGCCTTTCGTATATGATTCACATTATTTATATTTTTCAATTAATTAAGGTCTATCTTTAAACTGAAGTATTACTTGAATTTTGCCGATTTTGTTATCTTGACATATGCCATATTATCATATATACTGCGTCCACTTTTAATTTTAAGAAAGGAAAAAAAATGTCGTTTACAAAATTTTTATTGGCCGGGGCTTTATTGTTTGCCGTTCCGGCTTTTGCGGCCGAAACAGCCGATAAAGCAGCAGATGGAGCCAAAACATCGGCGGCAGCCAAAGGTGGCACCTTAAAGGCTAACCTGCGTCGCTTGGGCCTGGAAATGTCGTCAACCGAGGTTAAAAACGCAAAATCATACAAAGATTCGCCTGTTTCTCAATTCAATGCAGACAGTCAAACGGTTATTAAAGGCATTTTTGACGGGGCTTTGGAATATGATCGGTCAAACTTGAACTGGACAAACAGCCTGTTTATGGAATACGGTAAAACAAAATTAAAACCGGCAGACGGTAAAAATACAACCAGCGAAAATGCCGACCAAATTTTATTGACCAGTGAATATACTCATAAACTGTGGTCTTCCCACGGGCTTGATTTCGGTCCATTCGTCAGCGCCGGCTATCAAACCGAATTTACGGATAACCAGGATGCTCCCCGCACAAAAATTCTTCGGGGCAAAGCCGGTGTTAAGTTATTCAACGGCTCTATTTTAAAGGATTTATATGTTGCCGGTGTTTACGAATATGATATGACCTACTCTGACCACGTCAGTAAGTCTGCCGGCGAAGTCGGTTGGCGGTTAGAATACACGCTGCGGGAAGGTGTTGCCTTTTCAACAGATGGTTATTTCCGGGATTATTTTTCATACAGTTCCTATATCCCGGAAGATTTAAAGTATGACTTGAAAGCAACGGCCCGAATGGATGTCAATCTAACAAATAACTTGACATTTGGTCCGTATGTGTCGTATCGTCAGGGTAAATCTCGGGTCGCAAAAGATACCGCCAGCAATACAATGATTGGTGTTTCTTTGACCTATAAAGATTTGTATAACATTTTTTAATAAGAAAGGATAGAATATGATTAAAAACATTTTGATTGAATTTAAAAAGTTCGCTATGCGCGGTAATGTGATGGATATGGCTGTCGGTATTATTATCGGGGCCGCTTTCGGCAAAATCGTCGATAGTTTGGTGAAAGACATCATTATGCCGCCGCTCGGTTATCTGATGGGACAGGTTGATTTTGCCAATAAATACATTACCTTAATTGACGGCAAAACCGTGGCCGGCCCGTATGCCAGCCTGGACGCCGCACAAAAAGCCGGTGCCGTCACCATCAATTACGGTTTGTTCTTAAACACAATTATCAGTTTCCTGATCGTCGCTTTTGCCGTATTTATGCTGATTAAAGCCATGAATACTTTACAGGCCAAGTTGGAAGCCAAGGAAAAGAAAGAAGAAAAAGCCGCGGCTCCGACAACGAAAAAGTGTCCGTATTGCTGTTCTGATATTCCTTTGGCAGCAACAAGATGTCCGCATTGCACATCAGAATTGGATGCTAAAAAGAAAAAGTAATTTCTTGGAATTAAAATCCCCTGCTTCATGCGGGGGATTTTTTTCTTTCTTTTTTCCGTTGATTATGCTATTTTAATACCATGGAAAACAATGATCAACCGATTCTATCTGTCACGGAAATATCCCTTTCTTTAAAAGGGGTCGTTGAACAAGTGTTTCAATCCATCCGTGTTCGCGGAGAAGTTTCCGGTATTAAAACAGTTGCTTCCGGTCACACTTATTTTTCGTTAAAGGATAAAGATTCTGTCTTGTCGGCAATCTGTTGGCGTGGCAGAAGCCATGAAACAATGGCCGCTTTGCAAGAGGGATTAGAAGTTATTTGTTCCGGAAAATTATCCACTTATCCGGGGCGGTCCAATTATCAAATGATTGTGGAATCGGCCGAACCGGCCGGTGTAGGTGCTTTGTTAAAATTATTAAATGAACGACGTGAAAAATTAGCCAAAGAAGGGTTGTTTGATGAAGCACACAAGCAAAAAATACCATTCTTACCAGAGAATATCGGTGTTATTACCAGCCCAACCGGTGCTGTGATTCGGGATATTATGCATCGTTTGTCCGATCGCTTTCCTAGACCCGTTTATTTGTGGCCTGTTGCTGTTCAAGGAGAAGGTGCTACTGAACAAATTGTTCAAGCTATTCATGGATTTAATGCTATACCGGCGGAAGGATTACAAACATCAAGTGGTATTATTCCCAGACCGGATGTTTTAATCGTAGCCCGCGGCGGCGGCAGTTTAGAGGATCTTTGGTGTTTTAATGAAGAGTCCATTGTTCGGGCTGTATTTGATTCAGCCATCCCTGTTATTTCGGCTGTCGGTCATGAAACAGATACTACCTTAATTGATTATGTGGCTGATTTACGGGCCCCAACGCCGACCGGAGCCGCCGAAAAAGCCGTTCCCGTCCGTCATGACCTATTATTGCAAGTGCAAAATCAAACAGTGCGCTTAACCGAATCTTTATATAGATATATTGAAAATCAAAAATTGCGGTTGGATCGGTTAATTCTTCCCAATTTAACAGATGTCGTTTCAACTCTGGTGCAAACGCTGGATGACCGCTCTGAACGATTGGAAAATGCAAAACAAGGGTATTTTCAAACGATCAAATTAAAATTTGAATCAATATCTAAGTTATTGAAATCATATTCATATCAATCAATTTTAGAACGTGGATTTGCTCTTGTTTCAGGGGCTTCCGGAAAAATTATCGAGCAATCACAGGCTGCCAAGCGCGAAAAACGACTTCATATTTTGTTTACTGATGGTTCAACAGAGGTTATTCCGGTTGAACAAATTTCAAACGTTAGAATAAAAAAACAAAATACAGTCCAACAACAAGGAGATTTATTTAATGATTTGTAATTACAAAGTATATACTTCTTTTAAATATACTTACAAAGTAATTACAAAATTATTATTGTATTACATTGTAATTACATTTTCAGTTTCTGGATATGCTTTGACATTTGATTCCGAACTGATTGATGGTAAATTGGTCTATGGTCAATTAGCGGACGGAGAAAAATTATTTGTTCAAAATAATTATTTAAATATCGGAAAAAATGATAAAAATTTGTTTGAAATTCATCCGGATAAGCAGGGCCGATTTATTTTGGGAATTCCGCAGGATAAATCAGAATTATCTGTTGTAATTCAAAAGGATAATGTAAAAAAAGAGGTTTCTTTTCCGGTTTCATTGCGCACTTGGGATGAAGAATTTGTGACAGGACTCCCCCCAAAAAAAGTATCCCCCAATCAGCAGGACAATGAAAGAATTGTTTCAGAATCACTGGCTATGCGTCAGGCAAGACAAGTATCTGATTTTAATAATTTTCCGAATGCTTGGCAGCGTCCTGTATTAGAATTTAAACGCATTTCCAGTCAATTTGGAAGCCGTCGTATTTTAAATAATGTAAAAAAACAAGGGCATAGCGGAACAGATTATGCCGCCCCCATCGGAACGGCAATAACGGCTCCGGCCCCAGGAAAAGTTGTTTACATTCATCCGGATATGTTTTTGACCGGTCAGACAGTTATGATTGACCACGGATTTGGTGTTTTTTCCAGTTATTCTCACATGAGTTCCATTAATGTTGAATTAAATCAAAATGTTAATACCGGTGATTTAATCGGATCTATCGGACAAACCGGCCGGGCGACAGGCCCACATCTACACTTTACCATTACTTGGTATGGTGTGCGTGTCAACCCGGAAGATTTGTTTTAGTCTTATTATTACCATTGTTATCAAGATAATGAAATTTATATCCAAACCAATACGTCCGGTTATGACAATTGGGGACAATGTTATCCGAAAATCCAAACGAATTGAAATACTTATTCAACAATCCCTTTTGTGGAAAGAGATATTTCCGTGACAGATAGAATCGGTTGTTCATTGTTTTCCATAGTATTAAAATAGCATAAGCAGCAGAAAAAAAGAAAGTGAAAAATCATACTTTACTTTGCGAATAAAATCTGATAAATTAGAGTTGAATCGAGTGATTCTCGGTTTGGGGTCTCGAAAGCCTCTCAACAGTGCCAAACGGCATAAAACATTCCAATCAAATCGGTTGGAAGGCTACAAAATAAGGATATTTTTATCCGAATATGTAGCACTATTCTGTTGATAGTTTTCGAGCTTCCAACCGTCCCTCATCAGGACGCGTTTTTTTATAAGGAAGCATAATATGATCAAAAAGAAAGTAAATACAGAACTCGGACGGAGTATGGTAGAGATGCTGGGGACACTGGCTATTATGGGGGTATTAACCATCGGGGGAATAGCTGGCTATCGCTATGCCATTAATAAATCCAACGCCAATACAATTCTGGGGGCCGTATCACAAATGGCGGTGACAGCCAGCACGGAACTGACGACCCAAGGGAGCCTGACCTTGCCGGAATGGAAAGACGCGAATGGGAACCTATCCATCAGCGGTGCCTTTGGCGTAGAAACGGCACGGTATGATGACGGGGCTTTCAGCATTATCGTATCAAACATGAATGACGAAGTTTGTGAACGGATTAAGGGTATGGATTGGAAAGTCCCGGAAGACATTGCCATCAACGGTGAATCCGATTCCTGTGATCAAGGTGAAGCCAACACCATTGAGTTTGTGTTTAGTAATACCATGGGAAAAGCAACCTTGGACGGTTCTAATGAAAATGCTGGTGCGACATGTGACCCAGCATGCATAGGGGATACCACGTGTCAAAATGGTGTTTGCCTGTGTAATGATGGGAGATTAGCTTGTAATAACGAGCAGGGAATATGTTGTGATAAAGGGTTTATATGTTCATCCAATATATCGGGTAATTGTCAAATGGTTAATGGTTGCTCTAGTAATACTGAATGCTCTTCGGATTCTTGTTCCAGCGGTAAATGTTTTTGCAATATTCGTGGGTCATCATCAACTCCTAGCAACGGATTTTGTGATAATATCGGTGATTATTACATTATTAATGATCAAGACAGTCCTTTTAACGGATGGATATCTCAAAAAAGTGGGCATGAATTGACCTATTGGGGATCAGAAAACTGGTGTCTCTATTTTGGAAAACAAATCCCCAATTTGAGCGATTTTGGAATAAATAAGGCAAATTATACAAACTATACATTTTGTGCCTCTGAAACAAAAAATTCAAATATTGCGTATTTTTTGAATAAAAATTTTGGATCAGAAGGAAGTTATCGTCGGGTAAAAGATAATAAAAATGCTTCGTATTCTTATTTTATTAGTGTAAGTAATCCTTCTTGTAATGAAGTAAATACTCGTGTATATGCTAATCCATTTCAAACATTTTGTAAAAAGTAAATTTTTACATTTTAAATTTTACTACTAAA
>JAFTEW010000059.1 GCA_017453485.1 Alphaproteobacteria bacterium
AACTAACATAGTCTTCCTTTCTTTCTGTTTGACTTATCCCTCATCCTATTTTATAGTATGGCTTGATATGTTATGCAACCATTATTATTCATTTAATACGATTATATTCTATTATCAGGTGTAAAAAATATGAAACAAAAACCGCCCGAAGATGAGCGGTCTTTTTTTTATATTTAACCCTTAAATCAACTTAATGTTTGTTGCACAGGTTTTCCCGTTTTCTTCTTTCAAATCAAATTGAACTTGTTGGTTTTCTTCCAACCGGCGCAGATTCGATTCTCGAACGGCAGTCACATGGACAAAGACATCTTTGCCACCTTCTTCCGGGACGATAAATCCGTATCCGTTTTTATAATTAAACCATTTAACTGTTCCTTGCATTTTGGACTCCCTTATAAAACAGCCTTATCATCGGCAAAAATTCGATAAACACCTATACGGAAAAATAAAGAAGTCCGGCAATTCGCCTAAACCGCTTGTCCCCCCGATAAAAGCCACCGAAGACAATCATCAGTATAGAAATGTTTTTTTAAAAACGCAAGGTTTTTTATAAAAATATCACGGAATATTTTTGGGTGGCAAAGTTGTCAGGTGTCCATGGGCCGAAAAGGAATAAACTCTTCGGCCCGATCCGACAATCAAGTGATCTAAAAATTGAATACCGCCGGCTTTTAACGTATTGTATAATTCAACCGTTATTTCGCAATCCGCTCGGGATGGCTCAATATATCCCGACGGATGATTATGAACGATAACAACGGCATGGGCACCCAGGACAAGAGCCTGTTTCAGGATTTCACGCGGATAGATGGAAACCCGATCGGTTGTTCCGGTTTGGGGGATTTCCTGACGTAATAATCGAAATCGCGAATCCAAATACAAAACCATAAAATGCTCAATCCGTTTGTGTTGCAAGTACAGACAGCAATAATCAATTAAATTTTCCCAGTGCTGTAAAACCGGAGAATCTTTTAATTTTTGACGAATCATTCGCTGATTTGTTTCCAAAATCAGTTTAAAAAGTGTCAAAGCAGATTTTTTGATATAAGGAAATTGCTTTAATTCTTCGGGTGATGCCGAAAAAATCGCCGATAGGCTACCGAAATAATTTAACAGATCCTTAGCTAAAGGTTTAACATCAATGCGTGGAATTGCCCGCATCAAAATCAGCTCCAATAATTCATAATCCGGCAAAACCTGACAATCTGATGTTGCTAAAAATTTATCCTGGATACGTTCCCGATGACCGGCATGATTCTGAATTTTGGGTGATTTCATTTGGACGAATAAGGCGGTTTGGTATACCCCTTTGGGGAAAGAGTGAAAATCTCATACCCGTCGGGGGTGATACCGATGGTATGCTCAAATTGTGCAGATAATGTACGATCCTTTGTGACAACGGTCCATCCGTCCGATAGGGTATGTGTCTCGGGCCCACCGATATTGACCATTGGTTCAACCGTAAAGACCAATCCCGGTACCAATTTTAACCCCTGTCCGGGAATACCGTAATTTAAAACATTCGGCAAACTGTGATAGACGCGGCCAATCCCGTGACCACAGTAATCTTCCACCACGGAATATCCATGTTCCATGGCTACCGTTTGCATGGCATAACCCAAATCTCCCAATGTCGCATTCGGCTTTGCTGCCCGAATACCTGCCATCATGGTATCATAAGTTGTTTCCACCAACCGTTTGGCCTTAATGGATGGCTTACCGACATAATACATACGCGATGTATCCCCATACCAACCGTCCAGAATAACAGTGATGTCAATGTTGATAATATCCCCGCTTTCAAGGATTTTGCTTTCCGACGGGATACCGTGGCAAATAACGTGATTAGGGGAAATGCAACTGGCTTTGGGAAAACCGCAATAACCGATATTGGCCGGAATACCGCCATTATCGCGCATGAACTTTTCCAATAGATCATCCAAGTGACCTGTTGAAACGCCCGGCACAACAAAGTCCGTGATATAATCCAATGTTTTGGCTGCCAAACGACCCGCCCGCCGTAATCCGTCAAAATCCGATAAGGGGTAAATGGTAATTTCCTGTTTTGTCATGATTGGTATTTTAACGCACTTTCAAAAAAAATACTAGCCTTTTTTTATAAAATCTTTTAAACTAAGCATAACGGAAAGGAATTTTATGTTTTCACGGCGCACACATATCATCATTATGGGCTTGATTATCGGGACAGTTGTCTATATGCTGCTGCAAAATTCACCGTTTGTGAATTACCATATTCACTAAAAGGTAGTTTTCGGGGTAAGTTCTTTTTACTTGATTTCGGAAAATGGTTTCGGTATAATTGGATCATGTTCAAAATTATTACCATTTCAGGCATGTTGGGCAGCGGAAAGTCAACCGTTGCCAAGTTATTGGCGGAACAGTTAGGTTATACCTATTATTCTACCGGGAATGCCCAACGGGAAATTGCCGCCCGACGCGGAGTCACAACATTAGAGTTGAATCATTTGGCCGATACGGACCCCAGTATTGATGAGGAAATTGACAGCATTTTCAAAAAGTTTAATGCCGTGCCGAACAAAAATTTCATTATTGATTCACGAATGGCTTTTTTCTTTGTTCCAAACTCAATCAAAATCAAATTAAATGTTGATGTAGCCGTTGCCGGAGAACGAATCTTTAATGATTCGACGCGCACCGGGGAAAAGAAATATGCATCGGTTCAAGAGTCTGTTAATGCACTCCGGGAACGACGGGCATCCGAGGTGGCCCGGTTTAAAAAGATCTATCATGTCGATATCGATAATGATGAAAATTTTGATTATGTGTTGGATACAACCCACCATACTCCGGCCGAAGTTGCTCATCTGATTATTCAAAAATTTAAGTTAGCCCATGACAAACACCAGAATCATTGATACACGCACAATTACAGCCGACGGACCGATGATTGATTTTCAAGCCACAGATGCTGAAAAAAAAGAATTGGAGAAACGGTTTGATGTTTCGCATCTTAATTCGTTCAGTGTATCGGGGCGATTCGGGTATGATGACCTGATTACCTTTGACGGTAAAATGACAATTACGGCCGAGCGCGTCTGTGTCGTGACATTAAAACCGTTTACTGAAACATCTGAACATGAAATTCACCTGCTTTTTGTGCCGGATACCGAAAAATTTGAAGATACACCCGATCAGGATATTTTGCCGATTCATAAAGGGAAAATAAATCTATTTGATGTGTTTGCCGAAGAGTTTGGCTTGAACCTGAACCCGTTTCCGAAAAGTATTTCCGACTATGGCGACTATACCGATCCGACGGATTTAAAGAATACGAATAATCCGTTTGCTGTTCTGAAAAAATTAAAATAGTCGGTCCCGATCGGATAATTTATCTGATTTGGTATAAAAAACGCTTGCCAGCACATAAAAAATACGATAAACTTTCTCCATCTTAATTACTGTCGGAGGTTAAAGATGAAAAAGATTGCTCTGTTTCTTGTTTTGTGTGCGGGTCTGATTTTTGGGATCGGTCGGATTGGTTTTTCCCAGGATACATTTAAACCCTTACAGCCGGTTGATAGAGTAGGACGCCTTATCCCGCCGCCGGTTATTGTGGTGCCGCATATTGTTGTTCGGCCCAATTATCAGCCGATGACGTTGCAGGATTTATCCGTTCAAACAAATGTTATCGGGAATGTAGCCACAACGACTTATGAAATGACTTTTTATAATCCGAATCCAGCAACGTTGGAAGGGGAATTTGTTTTCCCTCTGACGGACAATCAAACAGTGGCGGCGGTAGCTTTGGACATCAATGGAACCATGCGGGAAGGGGTTGTTGTTGAAAAGCAAAAAGCCCGTCAGACTTTTGAAGCTGTCGTGCGGCAGGGAGTGGATCCTCTGTTGGTTGAAAAAACAGCCGGCAATCAGTTCAAAACACGAATCTATCCGTTTACACCGAACGGTACACGGAAAATTAGGGTGGTTTTGGAAGAACCGCTGACAAAACGGGGGGCTTCCTTTGTATATCAATTACCGTTGACGTTTAATCAGACAATCAAACAATTCCGTTTGGATATAACGGTACCGATGCAAACGGCGGATGTGCCATCAATTGAAAGCACTTTGCCGGATTTTCGATTCACGCGCCAACATCAAGCTGTGACAGCCCATTTTGAAGCACAGGATTACTTATTGAATACGCAATTATCCTTTGATGTGCCGACCTTCAATGCCAATCAGGTATTTACCCATCAGGCAAACCCAGATACATATTTCTATACAACGGTTGATGTGCCGGCGGCTTCCCTGGAAAAGGTGTTGCCGAACCGGGTGGCGGTTGTGTGGGATGCTTCTTTGTCGGGGGCCAAGCGGGATATTGCCCGAGAAAAAGAATTGTTGAAATCATATTTGAATAAGTTTGAAACGGTAGATGTCACGTTTGTTCCGTTTAATATGACGATGGGATCGGCAAGTCAGATCACTTTCCGAAAAGGTGATGAAACGGGATGGAATGCTTTGGAAAAAGCCATTGACGGCATTGTCTATGACGGGGCTACACGATTTGAACGGATAGATTTGAAACAGGTGGCCGCAGATGAAATTTTACTCTTTACGGACGGATTGAATACTTATGGCAGCCAAACCGGTCCGATGTTGCCGACTGTGCCAGTTTATACTATCAATTCGGCAGATGAATATGCCGCGGGATTGATGGCGGGTTGGGCTAATCAAACCTATGGTGATTTTATTAATTTAAAACAAACGGATGTTGCAGGTGCCTTGGATAAATTAACCAAACAGTCGTTGCGTATCGTTGCCTATCAGACAGCCGATTCAAATGCCGAAATTTATCCGCCGGTCGGAACGGTGGTATCGGGTAACCTGACCGCAGCAGGTCGTGTTCGGACACCGGTTGAAATTGCCGTCCAAATTGGATACGGCCCGGGGCATGTTGTAGAAACAAAGACGATAACTGTTCCAACCGGTACTGATAATCCGGCTGTGGCCAGGTTGTGGGCAGCCCGCAAGATTGCGGCGTTGGAACAAAATCCAGAAGAAAATAAAGAAGCCATTTTGGCGTTGGGTCAGGAATACTCAATTGTGACGGAAAACACATCTTTGTTGGTGTTGGATAGTGCAGCAGACTATTTCCGATATCAAATTACGCCGCCGGCCGATTTAATGGCGGAATATCAACAATTGGTTAAGCAGGATCTGCAAACCAAGACCGATAAAAAACAATCGGCCATAAATGATGCTAAGCGCCAAGCGGAAGAAGTGAAAAATTGGTGGAAAACGGATTTCAAACCGGTCATCCCCAAACCGGAATTTAAGCCCTTGGAAATGATTGAAAATGCCTTGATGCCACGTCGGGCGGTCATGCGTGATGCTGCTCCGGCAATGGCTATGTATGATGTGGCAGGGGCCTCTTTCGGTGATACTTTGTCCGCAGATGGCATGATTGTTCAAGAAAATGGAGCCGTTATCGGAACCGTTGTCGAGGAAGGACGGTTGATGGATATGAATAGCAATCTTGTTGCTAAATCAGCCAATCAACCGACATCAACCGCTAAGATTACCATTCAACAATGGAATCCGGAGGTGCCGTATTTGAAAATTTTAAAGAACTCAACAGATGAAGAATTATATCGGGATTATTTGAAGTTAAAACAGGGATATCAGGATCAACCGTCTTTCTACTTTGATGTGGCGGACGAGTTTATTCGGCGCGGTCGCACGGAAGAAGCCTTGATTGTCCTGTCGAATATCGTAGAAATGAAACTGGATAATGTGGAATTGATTCGCATTATGGCCAATAAATTGATGCAAATGAAACTGTATCCGGATGCAATCGTCCTGTTCGAAAAAATAACGACTTTACGGGGCGAAGATCCGCAGTCTTATCGGGATTTGGCGTTGGCTTATCAGGCCGATGGTCAAGACCAAAAGGCTTTGGACCGGATGTATGATATTTTGGAAAAGGATTGGGAACGGTTTAACCCGATAAAACAAATTATCTTTGTGGAAATGAATAATTTGTTAGGTAAAAATCCGAAGTTGGATACATCACATATTGATCCGGACTTTATCTTTGCAATTCCGGTTGATGTCCGGATTGTTATGGCGTGGAGCACGGACAATACAGATATTGACTTACATGTGGTTGATCCGTTGAAGGAAGAATGCTATTACGGGCATCGTGCAACACAAGCCGGTGGGCGCTATGCACATGACTTTACCCAGGGTTTCGGGCCGGAGGAGTTTATGATTAAAAAAGCCCCTAACGGTAAGTATTCTGTCCGCACCAATAACTTTGGTGATCACCGACAAAGCATTTCGGGGCCGACAACCATCTATTTGGATTTATATACCCATTACGGCACACCAGCCGAAAAGCATGAACGATTGTTGGTTCGGACCGAAAATGTGAAAGAAAGAAACGAAATTGGCGAAATCGTTTTTGAAAATAATTGATTTTGCCGCATGATTTACCTAATTCGGCATGGTCAAACCGATTGGAACACGGCCCGGCGCATTCAGGGGACAACGGATGTCCCGTTGAATGCTGTCGGGCAAAAACAGGCTTTAACGTTATTGCCCGAAATAAAAGCATTAAAATTAGATAGAATCTTTGTTTCAAATCTAAAACGGGCCCGAGAGACAGCCGAAATTTTAAATCGGGAAATACAGGTGCCGATTATAGCGGATGACCGATTACGGGAGATTAGTTTTGGAAAATGGGAAGGTCGTTCTGTCTTGGATTTATCTGATTCTGTTTGGCACCAATTCTATCAGCATCCGGAACAAATCGGTTCGGAGCCGTTGATAAATGTATTCCAGCGGGTAAAATCCTTTTTTGAAGCAACGGATTTATCCCGAAATACGTTAATCGTGACGCATTCTGGGACGCTACGGATTATGGCGTATTATTGGGAACATCCGGAATCATTTGATTTTAAAACATATATTCCCTTTTCCCGAGTATCATTTCGGAACACCTCTTTGTTGTGTCCGGATGAAAATGGTCGCTTGTCTTATTTTGAATCAGAGGGTATATAACAGCACTTTTTATTGGCGACCATCCGGTCAAAAAAGTCATTTAATCGTTTTTCAACACGACCATTGATTGAATTTTCCGGTGTGCATTCCGTCCCGTTGCATATACCGGACGGTAAGTCTGTCAGCAATTCCATTGCTTCATCAATCGTCCGAACGGCATAGATATGGAATTTACCCTCTTGCACGGCGGTAACGATTTCCGGGTTCAACATTAATTGAGTTGTTGTCGTTGCCGGAATGATAACCCCTTGAGTGCCGGTTAACCCGTTCATTTTACAAACTTCAAAGAAACCTTCAATTTTTTCGTTAACGGCACCGACGGCTTGCACCTCACCTAATTGGTTAACCGATCCTGTGACAGCCAAAGATTGCTTTAACGGCACATTCGCAACGGCCGACAGTAAACACGCCAATTCGGCAACCGAAGCCGAATCACCGTCAACTTCGCTGTATGATTGTTCAAAAACCAAACTGGCATCCAAAGAAATCGGGCGTTTTTGTGCAAATCGGGAGGCTAGGAAAGAGGACAGAATAAAGACTCCTTTGGAATGAATGGGGCCACCCAGTTTTACTTCCCGCTCAATATCAACCAATTCCCCCTTACCCAATCGGACCTGACAAGTCACACGCGTCGGCTTTCCGAAAGAATAGATGCCAAAATCGTAAACAACCAAAGCATTTAATTGTCCAATCTTTTTTCCCTTGGTATCAATGGCAATCATGCCTCGGCGGATGGCTGTCATCAATTCTTTTTGGTCATTTCCAAAGCGTTTGCGTCGTTCCCGAAGGGCTTGTTCAACATGTTCGGAGCGCACAACCCGCACTTTTTGACAAGTGGCGATATAGTTGGCTTCACGCATTAAGTCATTGGCATGAACCAGGTAAGTGCTTAATTTTTCCTGATCGTTGGCCCAACGAGAAGCCTGCTCAATTGTGCGGCGAATGGCATCCGAAGAAAAAGGTTTTAAATGTTCATTACGAATCAAGTTTGCCAGCAACCGGGCATAGGAACGTTCCGTCTCAACGGTCCGCTCCATCTTTTCGGCAAAACGGGATTGGATTTTAAACAGTTCACCAAATTCATCATCCTGTTCTGCCAAGGCATAATAAAGGGAAGGTTCTCCGATCAGAATCACTTTAACAGACAGCGGAATGGGTGCCGGATCCTGAGAAATAACCCCAAAGATTGAGTTATCGTCAATACCGGACTCCATCTTAATCTTTTTAGAAAATAAACACCGTTTCAAGGCATTCCAGGTTGGTTGATTTTCCAGCAAATCATGGGCCTCAATCACCAAATAACCGCCGTTGGCTTGGTGTAGAGCACCGGGCCGAATCAACGAGAAGTCCGTTGTGGAAGTTCCCGATAATTGGATCCGTTCAATTTTGCCGAGCAGGTTAGATAAAGTCGGGTGGTTGACGTGTAAAACAGGAGCCCCTTCATCCGGTTTATGACTGACAATCACGTTGACGGAAAAGCGGGACCATAATAAATCTACCCGTTCAAAACCGTTTTCGTCCGTATTTTCATCCGTCGGTAACAATAGACTAACATTATCCAAAATGCTTTGTCGGATTCCCTTCAAGAGTGTTTTTGCCCCGCTGTGGCGAGCATAGGTTTGATTAATGTTTTTGGCAACAGCATCAATCATGCGCCCAGCCAAGGACACATTCAGAGCATCCAATTCTTTTTGCTGATCAACCTCAAAGGCCGGAATATCCCGAATGGCTTTCTCCAATCGGTCTTGTGCCTTTTTCATTTGCTCCAAAATGGTTTTCCGTTCCGGTTTGGGTAATTTATTAAAATCATCGGCATCTAATACTTCATCCTTAATTTTCGGAGCAACCACCACGCCATCATCCGTATGGATTAGTGTGACATTTTTATCCTGAACCAATTCCTTTAACGAAAAGAAGAAATCTTCTTTGGCCGAACGGTATTTTTGCTCGATATGTGCAACCTTGATTTTATATGATTCATCGGAGAACAAAGCCGTCAGTTGCTTTTTTAGAGCCTCGGCCAATTTTTGAATGTCTTTTTCAAATTGGCGGGCCTTACCGGCCGGAAAGTTTAGGGCAATTGGTTGATGTGGCACGTTGAAGTTATGCACAAAACACCAATCGTCCGGTGTTTTTTGTGTGGCAGCATATTTTTTGATGGTGTCCAGCGACAGGCTTGTTCGGCCAACCCCCTTGGGCCCCGTGCAGAAGATGTTATAACCATTGGCCTCCATCCGAATGCCAAATTCAAGGGCTTCCAATGCCCGGTCCTGACCAATAATCTTTTGTCCGTCATCCAGGGAGGTTAAATCCTCATCTGTTAACCGTGACGGCGCATAAATTTGATCTGTACCTAATTCTAAAACTGTTTTGTTCATCGTAATACCCCTTTATGATAGAATCGTTTTTTCTTCCTTATACCTATTTTTTAGATAAAAAAAAAGGGGGTGCTCGCAATTTTTTACAAAAAAATCCGGACTGTATGAAAAAAAATTATTTTAGGTAAAATTTTTCTTTCCATCGGCGTGATTTTCAGATATAATCTACCCATTCGAGTATTTAAAAAAGGAAAGGATTGAAATATGTTGAAATTAACCATCGAACGGGCCCCCCTTTTAAAGGCCTTAAAACATACGCAAAGCATTGTAGAACGGCGTCAAACGATTCCTATTTTGTCAAATGTGTTGATTGAAACAGGAACGGACGGCATTGTCATTCGCGCTACGGATAATGAAATCGAAATCGTAGAAAAAGTGCCGGCGGCTGTTGAAGATGTCGGGGCTTTGACCGTTCCGGCACATAAACTGTGCGATATTATCAGTCGGTTGCCGGATGGAGCCCAAGTTTCAATGGTGGCCCAAGAAGAAACAAATCAATTACAGATTGTGTCGGGCCGGGCAAAGTTTGCATTATCTATTCTGCCGGCGGACGGTTTTCCAACAATGGTTCAGGAAAACATGCCCTTTACATTTCATGTGTCCGGATCGGATTTATTGGGCTTAATCAATAAGACCGGATTTGCTGTATCAACAGAAGAAACACGGTATAACCTGAACGGGATTTATCTGCACGAAAAGAATGCAGACCAACCGGCTTTAACGGCAGTTGCAACGGATGGTCATCGGCTGGCCAGTGCGAAAATTGCTTTGCCGGAAGGGGCAAAAGGAATGCCAGGTGTTATTATTCCGCGTAAAACAATCGGCGAAATTTCAAAATTGGCTGCCGAAGGAAATGGAGGAATCGCTTTGTCATTGTCCGCCAGTCAAATCCGTTTTCAATTGGGCGATATTGTTTTGGCTTCCCGGTTGATTGATGGGACTTATCCGGAATACGAAAAAGTTATTCCGGTGGCAAACGATAAAATAATCGAAGCCGATGCGGCCGTTTTGGCAGGTGTCATTGAACGTGTTTCCGTCGTATCCGAAAAATCCCGGGGAATTAAATTATCTTTGAAACCGAATTTAATTCAGGTATCAGCTGCGGCTGCGGATGAAGGTTCTGCCGAAGACGAAATGGATGCTGTCTATACCGGGGATGAATTGGATATCGGATTCAATTATCGGTATTTGCTGGATATTTTATCTCAAATTAAAGGGGGAACGGTGCGCCTGGTGATGAATGATTCGGTGTCTCCTGTGATTTTAAAAGATTCACAGGATGAAAGTGCCCTTTATGTCCTGATGCCGATGCGGGTATAGGGCTTGATGAAGACCGGTATCAGTCGGTTGCGGTTGACCAATTTTCGGTCGTATGCTGAATTGGATTTGTCGTTCGGGTCTGAGGGGAAGCCCGTGGCGTTGTTCGGTCCGAACGGGGCCGGTAAAACGAATGTGTTAGAGGCGATTTCTTATTTAACGGCCGGTCGGGGATTGCGGAGTGCCAAGTTATCCGATGTTGCCCGACGGGTTGGTGAGGATGTCTATCCTTTATGGTCAGTCGTGGCGGATTTATATTCCCCCTTTGGAGAACACCGTATCGGAACGGGAATGGTAGCCGGTGCCGAGCGACGACAAATGCGGATAGACGGAAAATCAACTACACATCAGGCCGATTTAGCTGATGTTTTTCGGTGCTTATGGTTGACACCGGCGCAAGACAGACTTTTTTGCGGTGACCCGAATGCTCGTCGTCGTTTTTTGGACCGGATTGTTCAGGCTTTTGATCCGTTGCACGCCAATAGGTTGTCGGATTATCAGGCAACATTGAAACAATGGTTGTGCCTGTTGCGGGAAGGGCGATGGGATAATGCTTGGCTAAGCGGTTTGGAACAGCAGTTGGTGGAAAATGGAATTGCCATCGCGGCCAGCCGTTTAGATATCGTCGGGCGACTCGGCGGATATTTAACTGTAACGGAGGATCCTTCTTTTCCGGCGGCAGAGATTCAATTAACGGGATTATTGGAACAGGCTTTATTAACACAAAGTGCTGTTATGGTGGAAGATACCTTTATGGGGCATTTGAAAAATGCCCGTAAGATCTGTGCCGAAGGCGGTAATTTAACCGGACCGCATACGTCGGATTTTATCGTGATTCACAAACAACAAAATCGGTCGGCGGATATGTGCTCAACCGGTGAACAAAAGGCCTTGTTGCTCTCTATCATTTTGGCAGAAATGCGGGCACAGATGGCCGAGCAGGGTAAATGTCCTGTCCTGTTGTTGGATGAAGTGGCCGCCCATTTGGACAGTCGGCGCAGGAATACGTTGTTTGAGATTTTATTGACGCGTCCGGCACAGGTTTTTATGACCACGACAGATCAGCGTATTTTTTCAGATTTTACTGGACAAATTGACCAATTTGATGTAGAAGAAAAACAGGAAATTACAAAGGTGGCGTGAAAGGAAAAATTTATGACACAAGACGAAAACATCATTCAGGCAGAAAAGGCCTATAATGCCGATTCAATTAAGGTTTTACACGGATTAGAAGCCGTGCGTAAACGGCCCGGTATGTATATCGGGGATACCGATGACGGCACAGGTTTGCATCATATGGTGTATGAGGTATTGGATAACTCAATTGATGAGGCTTTGGCCGGCTATTGTGATCGGGTGGATGTCATTTTAAACGGGGACGGGTCGGTCACGGTTATTGACGATGGGCGCGGCATGCCTGTTGATACGCATAAGGAAGAAGGTGTTTCTGCTGCCGAAGTCATTATGACGCAATTACATGCCGGTGGAAAGTTTGACAACAACTCCTACAAAGTTTCAGGCGGGTTGCACGGTGTGGGTGTGTCTTGCGTGAATGCTTTATCCGATTGGTTGGATCTGACAATTTGGCGGAACGATAAGGAATATTATGCTCGCTTTTCGGACGGTAATACCGTTAAACATTTGGAAGAAGTCGGAGAAGCCATTGGAAAACATGGAACGAAAGTGACTTTTCATCCGTCTGCTGAAATCTTTACAGTCACGGAATTTAATTTTGATACATTGGAACATCGGATGCGGGAACTGGCTTTCTTGAATTCCGGTGTTCATTTGCGGTTGATTGACAATCGATCGGGCGAACCCCGCACAGTTGATATGGAATATGAAGGCGGCATCAAAGAGTTTGTGAAATTCTTGGATGCATCCAAAAATTCTTTACATGGAGAACCGTTCTTTTTGCGCGGCGAAGAAAACGGAATTACAGTGGAAGTATCTATGGAATGGACGGATTCTTATCACGAAACATGTTTGTGCTTTACCAACAACATTCCGCAACGGGATGGCGGAACGCATTTGGCGGGCTTACGGGGTGCTTTGACGCGGACGGTCAATAATTATGCAGTGTCCAGCGGACTGGCCAAAAAGGAAAAAGTGGAACTGTCCGGTGAAGATATGCGGGAAGGATTGACGGTTGTTTTGTCCGTTAAAGTGCCAGATCCGAAATTTTCCTCCCAAACAAAGGATAAATTGGTATCCAGTGAGGTACGCCCGGTAGTGGAAGGGATTGTCGGGGATAAATTGGGACAATGGTTTGAAGAACATCCGACCGAAGCACGTATGGTCATCAGTAAGGTTGTAGAGGCTGCCGCCGCCCGTGAAGCGGCCCGAAAAGCCCGTGAACTGACACGGCGTAAAGGGGCATTGGATATGGCTTCTCTGCCGGGAAAATTGGCGGATTGCCAGAGTAAAGATCCGGCTGATTCCGAAGTCTTTATCGTTGAGGGAGATTCTGCCGGCGGATCGGCCAAGCAAGGGCGTGATCGGGCACATCAGGCCATTTTACCTTTACGGGGTAAGATTTTAAATGTAGAACGGGCCCGGTTTGACAAAATGTTGTCTTCGGCCGAAATCGGGACGATTGTGACGGCCCTTGGGACCGGTATCGGACGGGATGATTTCAATGCGGATAAATGCCGTTATCACAAAATTATTTTCATGACGGATGCCGATGTTGACGGTGCCCACATTCGAACCCTTTTGATGACATTCTTCTTCCGTCAAATGCCGGAATTGATTGAACGGGGCTATGTCTATATCGCGCAACCGCCACTCTATCGGGCTAAACGCGGGAACAGTGAAACATACTTAAAGGATGATGCCGCGATGGAAGAATACCTGATTACGGCCGGAACAGAAGGAGCCGTTTTACAGCGGGCTGATGGCCTGCAAATTGCGGGGGCTGATTTGGTGGCGCGGGTAGAACAGGCCCGAACAGCCAGGAATTTAATCACGGCTTTGTCCCATCGGGTACCGGCGCGCATTGTTGAGCAAATGGCTATTGCCGGTTTGTTTGGTGGGGATAAAGTCTATGATGATACGTTTGCTAAACGATTGGATGCAACCGAACCGGAATATGAACGCGGATGGCAGTGCACCTATAATGAAAAAAGCGAATTTGTCTTTACCCGAACATTACGCGGTGTGACAGAAACACATGTGGTGGATGAAACCTTGATGAATTCATCTGAAGCCAGACAGTTGGCTAAAATGGCAACTGAGTTGCAGGAATTTTATACCCGTTCTTCCGTCTTAAAAGTTAAGGATGAAGAGTATGCCGTTCACGGACCGGTCAGTTTGGCCGAAGCTGTCTTTAAGGTTGGTAAAAAAGGTGTCGCCATCAACCGGTATAAAGGATTGGGTGAGATGAACCCCGAACAATTGTGGGAAACGACACTGGATCCGAATAATCGTCGATTGTTGCAGGTCAAAATTACACATCAGGATGAAGCCGAGCAAGTCTTCTCAACCTTAATGGGTGATGTGGTGGAACCGCGGCGTGACTTTATTCAAACAAACGCCCTGGATGTGGCGAATTTGGATATTTAATTGTCCGGAACAAATAAAGCCCTCTGCTTGTCAGGGGGCTTTTTAAACAGGTGTATTAATTAAATGAGGTCCGATTCGAATGGGCGTGATTTGCACACAGCGACCCGTGTTCGTATCAATGTCGGCCAAAGTGCCGCAAAAAGTGCCGGTTTGTTCGGCAGGAATCAGTCGCTGCTGAATGCCGGAAAACCTGGGTAAGGCGCTGGCGACCGTCATACCGATGACGGAATCATAATCACCACACATACCGGCATCGGTTTGATATCCTGTCCCGTTCGGTAGTATGCGGGCATCTGCCGTCGGTGTATGCGTATGTGTTCCGATAACCAGGCTTGCCCGGCCGTCCAGGAAATATCCCATCCCGATTTTTTCGGCCGTGGCTTCGGCATGAAAATCAACAATTAAGAGATCATAATCCGATTGGTGAGATTGAATAAAAGAATCAATCGTTTTAAAGGGATCTTCAACAGGGCGCATAAAAACCTTGCCTAATAATTGTGCGACGCATATCCGGATACCGTTTTTTTCAATGATACAAAAGCCGTGACCGATCGTATTTTCCGGATAATTCATCGGGCGAATAAGTGTCTGTTCCGAATTAAGGCTTTCATTGATGTCTGCTTTGTCAAAGGAATGATTCCCCAAAGTGACGGCATCAGCCCCCAATCGAATAAAGGATTGATATAATTTAGGTGTTAATCCGAAACCGTGGGCAGCATTTTCCCCGTTAACGATGACTAAATCAGCAGCCAACTCCTTCTTTAAACGGGGCAACGCTTCGGCCAGGACAGTTCGTCCGGATTTTCCGACCACATCCCCGCAAAATAAAATCTTCATTGTTGTAAATTTTCCGTTAAAGTTGTAATTTTTAAAGCTAAACTGTTTAGGCTTTCAACCATCTTTGTTTCGGATTGCTCTAACAATTCGGCATTTGTTTCTTTTTCCAGTTTACTTTTTTCCTCCGCCAACAACAGGCAAATCATGGCCAGTAATTGGCCTTCTTGCATAAAGCCAAGAGATTTCGTTAATTGTTCGGCCCGTTTATCTAATCCCGCCGCCAGTTGTTCCATATGCGCTTCCTGACCGTCGGCACAAGAAAATTTATAGAACCTCTGACCGATTTTAAGTGAAACAACAGCCATCAGTCTCCCTCCTTTTGAAACCGTTCAATCAACGCGTTTAATTGTTGATAGGTTTCATTAATAACTTTTTTTAATTCAATGACTTGTTCTGATAGTTGTGCTTGTGTTTTTTTGGTAGTATAGATGGCCGTTTCCAACTTTAAAATAGCCTGTTCCAAGGTAGTTAGTGCGGTTTTCGTTTGTTCCATCGGTTATTCTCCCTATACGATATATATCATATTTTAAACGTCACGTCTAGCCTTAAATGCCATTTGAAGTGTTCCGTCGTCCAGGTAATCCAGTTCTCCACCGATGGGAACACCGCGCGACAGGGCCGAAATATGAATGGGATAATCTTTCAGACAATCTTTCAAATAATGAACCGTTGTTTGACCTTCAACCGTTGCCGGTAGAGCAAAAATAATTTCTTCCACACCACCGGCGGCTACTTTGTCCAACAAGGATTGAATATGCAACTCTTCGGGACCGATTCCGTCCAAGGCAGATAAAACACCGCCCAAGGTATGATAAACCCCTTTGTAAACGCCGGTGCGTTCCAGTGCCCATAAATCCGCTACATCCCGAACCACACAAATCTGATTGGGGTTTCTGCCTGGATTTTGACAGATGGAACAGGGGGCTTGTGTATCCATATTGCCGCAAATCGGGCAAACGATAATATGGTCGTAAACAGTTTGAAACGATGCCATCAGAGGCGCAAAGTGGCTTTCTTTTTTATTAAGCAGATACAAAACTGCACGCCGGGCCGATCGGGGGCCGAAAGCGGGCAGTTTTGACAATAATTGTATCAGTTGTTCAATTTCCGGTGCCGACATAATCAGAAAGGCATTTTAAAATCCGGCGGTAATCCGAGGGATGCTTGAATCTTTTCCATTTCGGCAACCTGATAATCTTCCGAATGATTATGGGAATCATTGATGGCAACTTGAATCAAATCTTCCAATGTTTCAATGTCTTGTTGATTAACAACGGATGGATCAATATGAACCTTGACGGCTTCACCCCGGCCGGTCAACGTCACTGTGACGGCACCGTTGGCCGCCGTCCCCGTAAATTCCTGACGGGCCATTTTTGTTTGCAGGATGTTCACTTGGGTTTGAACTTGTTGCGCTTTTTTCATTAATTCACCGATGTTTTTCATCTTTTTTCTCCTTTGTTTAAATGAAAATTTTAAACAAGCATAGCTGATTTTTTTGCCCTTGACAAGATTTTTTTGTGGAATTCAGGGATAAAATAATCCCTCATACGCTTGTATGAGAGATTATCGGAATAAAAATGTGTTTGATTAATAGAATTCGACTTCAATCCGACGATTTTTAGCCCGGCCGGCTTCGGTTGAATTTTTATCAGCGAAATTTGTAGCACCATATCCGTGTGTCGAAATACGGTTGGCGGAAATTCCTTTCCATTCCAGATATTTGGCGGCACTTTCAGCCCGACGTTCGGATAATTCTTTGTTATAGGCAGGTGTCCCCGTCATGTCAGCATAGCCGCTGATCCGGATTTTTTCGTTTGGATTCTTCATTAAACGTTGGGCAATTTGGTCTAAGTTGTCTTTATCGGCCATACTTAAAACTGAGGAATCAAAAGCAAAATAGGCCGGCGTCTGATCCATAGCCTGTTGTTGGCAATTTGTTCCGGAACAACATTTTGTGCCGTCTTGATGAGTCGTGCAAGCAGCCAAAGACATCATGGTCACCGCAGATAATGTTAAAATAGAAAATGTTTTTTTCATTGTAATCTCCTTTGGTTGTTAAAAATACAAGAATAACCTGGAATAGAGCGGAACAATCGGCAAGAGGACGGCCCCAAAAATAGACTAATTGCCGTGGTAGAAAAAGATGAACAGATAAAAAATCAAATCAGGACTTGACAAATCAGAAAAAAAAGTATAAAATAACGCCGTCTTATCGCAGGGTAGAGCAGTCCGGTAGCTTGCCAGGCTCATAACCTGGAGGTCGCGTGGTTCAAATCCCGCCCCTGCAACCAAAAAGGAAAGCGCCTCATTTCGGGGCGTTTTTATTTTTGACAGGGGAGAGGTGAATGAGCCACAGTTCGGCGGTTGTTCCCGAAGGGAAAAAGCAAGTGCAACGCCGAAGATGGTCCGCAGGGTGCGCAAAACGAGTAAATCACGTCCTTACAACCCAAACAGGGAAAACCACCGAAACAAATAGCTTTTTACTTTGTTTGTAAGTATTTGTAAAGTCAGTAACTAATAACCAGAAGGGCAAAAATGAAATGTTCGGTTTTAAATTGCTTGACAAGTTCCCGGGAATTGTTTACTTTCGACATAAAATGAAAAGAGTGAGCATGTCTAAAATTAAAATAACGCAAGCGACCTCAAAAGATGTATCTGAAATCGGTAAAATTGCCTATCAGGTTGCATTGATACATGCCCAACAAATCAAGAAAGAATTTAAAAAGCCGACACTTAAAAGTCAAACAGCGTATATTCGTCAAAGTATTGACAATAAAGATATCTTGGTTTTGAAAGCGCATATTGATGACGTAATCGTCGGGTATGTGGTTGTTTATTTCAACACATATCCATTTGCGTATTTTCAATTAAACAAACGGGCATTTGTAGGCAGTATCGGTGTTGAGGAAAATTATCAAAGATGCGGTGTCGGCCGGGCTTTACTAAAAGCGGTAGAAAAAGAAATTAAAAAGCGTAAGATCTCAGTTATTGAAATTGATTATTATACTTTTAATGTTGCTGCCGAAAATTTATATAAAAATTGTGGGTATAAAGAAACAAAACGCTATATGCGTAAATTTGTCTGACAAAAAATTCAATAAGGCTATCTTGTGAGAATAGAATGGCGTGCCATTTCCCAGGATATGGCCGCCCTACGATTATAATCACATACAACTTTTCTCATTTCTTTATTTATTTGTTCGGCTATGGCCATATCTTCGGGACTGTCTAAAATCCGTCCTTTTGTCTCAATATCACTCTTGATGAAATATTTATCCAACAATTCTTCTTTTGGTGCGGTCATCCGTTTCACTTCTATTTTTTTACCTCCTGAACCGAACAAATTGGAAACTATTGATACGGGATTGATAAAAGGCGCGTAATTCCCAAAGTATCCCGATACAAAAATACGGTGCCGATAATAACGGCTAAAACCAGAAAAACAACGATTGTGCTTGAAAATTTTGACACGGTTGGTAAAGTGACGGGGATATTATTTTCACGCACGTAATTGGAATAAATCCGGCAAGCCGACAGAATATAGATGGGCCTGAAAAACACCTGAATAAAGAACAGGGCAATCAGCATCGGAATACCGGCAAACACATAGAAGATATACATATCATTGTCACAGGACATATGTGAAATAATAAAGGGGGCCATAAAAATACACCCTATATAAGATCCGATCCCGAAAATCCAGCAAAGAGCAGAATAGGCTATTCTTAATTGACAAACAGATTTAAAGTGCGTCCTTAAAAGGCCTAGGGAGTCTTTACAGCCATCCGTCACATTTCGTCCGATAATCAAAGCCGGTAAAAAGCCGAGTGAAACCATCTTCCATGCCTGATAAATGGCTTCGTTGACCAATTTCTGTGACAGAGGAACTCTGTCCCGTTTTTTGGGAAGGCGCTCTAAAATCCTATCAACGGTCCACCAACCGTCAATCCAGCTGAAAATCCAAATGGGCCAGGCTCTGGGCAGAACAATGCGAAAACATTTCGCAATGGTTGATTCTTCTCCGTTTTCATGTAAAAAATGAGCCGCCCCCATACAGGCCGTCAGCAGTCCCAGAGGATAAGTTGTCAATCCGACACAAATAAATGACCACAGCAGCAAAACGTAATCAGCCGGAGATCCGTTGTCCGAGTTTTTTGTGCTTTCCCAGACTTCTTCGGGAATCCAATCCAGCATCTGCACCCATAGGTAGTATCCCAGGCCGATGCACACCAGTTGTAAAAGAGCAAAAGTCATGATTTCCTTTTCTCTGAAAATCAGTTTGGATGAATATAAAACACAGCGTCCGAAATAAGACAGGGATTCTTTTTTTGTTGGTTTATCCTCGGTTTTATATTCTTGATACGCTTCTTTTTTTAATTTTTCCAGAGCTTTTTTTATTTCACGCATGGGATGACTCCTTCTGCATCAAGATACATAACAGGATAGGCTATGTCAATCATTTTGTTTTTGTCAGGGGATGACCTAACCAGAAGGGCTAAAATGAAATGGCCTGTTTCAAGTTGGTTGACAATCAATCTTAAATTGTTTATTCTTTAACGAAAAGGTGTAATAGTATGGATAATAAACAAAAAATTCTGAATCAAATTCAAGATTCGTTTAAAAACAGAAAAGATTTTACTTCTTTTTTGTGTAGAAAAGTCCAATTTAATGGACGTGATTGGACCTATGGGCAATTTTTATATAAACACTATTTTGATGAAGTTCAAAAATTTCTGTTTTATGCTCGAGATAATTGGAAAAAATTATCAGAACAAGAGTTAGATCTTGCGAAAAAAGGTAAGTTTTTAGTAGAAGAAAACAGGATGACGGTTCCCAATAGTGTTTTTATGACAGAGAAAATACAGGAACTGAATCTTTTTAATGGTGACAGAAAAAAAGAAGATTTTTATCGGAATTTATTTGCCAATCCTAAGCGCTCCACAAAAAACAATCCTGTGTATTGGCCGCCTATGGCACAATATCAATTTTTGGTTATTGAGCACAAACTTCAATCAGAAATGGGTATGACTCCTGGTCAGGTGCGCTCTTTAATGGTTCATTGTGAACAGGAAAGGGAAAAAACAGAAGATTATTATCAAAAACATAAACCGGAATTTTTCGTTCATAACTCCCCGGTACTGCCGGAAAAAATGGGAGGAGGTATTCAACCAAAATTACGGTCAGTAAATAATTTTATTAATACTCAAAGATATTGTTTTGTAGCTGAACCAAATTCTTTTCATTCCGGACTCCCAATCCAAGGGAATAATTGGTGGTTAAGTTGGCCCCTGTTTAAACCAAAAATTCTTGCTGTCAGTATGACAGAAGATGAATTTGAAGAGAAAACAAAGAATGGTTCTTATAATTATATAATTGATCCAAAACAAAAAAATATTATTTGTCCGGTCATTCCTTTATGGGGTGGTAAGCCGGTTGAATGGGTTTCAACCGAAAGATTAAATTATACAAGCGTTCAAAAAGAAACTCTGCAAGATTTAAGCGATCAAGGAATGAAATTTTATATTATTCCGGACAAGGAAGTTTGGAAAAAGAAAGTTCAAGGTAAAGCAGGCCTGACAGAGAAAGACGCCCAGGCATTTTTGGAAGAAATGTGTAAAAACGGTGAGGCTGTTAAGTATAACCCAAAGGATACTTCTATGAAAGGAATGCTTTTAAAAGGAAGTGACCGGAGAAAAAAGGAGCCGAAAAATCAAGCAAAAAACACAGAAGAAAAGCCTGTTTTTCCAAGATGGCTCCAAAATCCTTCCTGGTTATGGTTTAGACATAAACAAAGATAAAATGGTTATGCTACCTTGAATCGCGCCGGTGTAATTGGACCAGCATACTGTTGTCCAGTTGTTTTCGTGTTTTGTAAGCGGTATAGGATTGTTGATAGATTTGCAGTCGATCTTTGAACGGAATGGATTTTCCCTGTTTTCCGTAATAATTTCCCCGACGGGTCAGATTATACTCGGTCAACGCGACCAGGTTATTGATATCGCTGCCTGCTAAACCGTCAGCCATTCGCCGAATATCTTCCGGGTGTTTTTTGACATAGGCACGATTAAAAAAGAGCGCCCCGCTTTGATTTAGGTATTCCAACACAGCCTGTTTCCGAACTTCTTCTGATACGTTTTGGGCTTTCATCCGGCGCCCAAACAGGCCGGCATTCTTAATGGCAATATTTTGGACGTTGACCGAAAAACCTTTGGTAAACGGGTGAGCAGCCGCCCATATCAAAGCACCGGTAGCAATAGCGGCAGCACTACCGGTCATGATGGCGCTGACCGCAACAACAGGAACCACAATCCGATTCCAAACAGGCCACCAAATGCGACCCAACTTGTTTCGGAACTCGCCTTTTTCATGCGATTTTTTGAATTCTTTCACCAATCGTTTGGCTTCCAGTTTTGCAAGTCTGTCATTAAGCATGCGCACTCCTTTCAAGGAAATAAACCATCCCATTATTTATTATACCATAATTTGAAAGTTTAGGCAAATTATTTATGCGGACAATGACCATTTTCAAAAAAGTTCTTGCATTTTTGGGAAAAAGCGAGTATGATATGCGCATTCGTTTAGGCGCTTGTAGCTCAGCTGGATAGAGTATTGCCCTCCGAAGGCAAGGGTCGTGAGTTCGAATCTCGCCAAGCGCGCCATTTAAAACCGTCCGGGAGGGCGGTTTTTTTGTGTGCGATTGAGTGAGATGAGAAATCACGGGGTGAGTTCGTTCACGGAGCGGAAGCGGAGTAGACGCCGGAGGCGGTCCGAGCGGAGCAAGGACGAGGGGGAGACCCCGAGCAACCTCGCCAAGCGCGCCATT
>JAFTEW010000060.1 GCA_017453485.1 Alphaproteobacteria bacterium
ACAGCGCTTGAGGTTTTGGGATATTTACCCGAAATTCAACCCTTGTTTATCCGGGTGTTTGATCATTTAAAACCCGGTGGATTTTTCGCTTTTTCTGTGGAATTATCCCCAGAAAATAAGACGATTTTATCACCGAACGGTCGGTATTTATATATAATGAAAGATATTTATCGGGCGGTCCGACAAAAATCATGGAAAATTGTGACGGAACGAAAAATAAACCTGCGGCGTGAAAAAAAATCGTATGCGGATGGTGTTATTATGATTTTGAAAAAATGAAAAAGGTCGCTTGACCGGCGACCTTGTTTGGATAACGATTATTTAAATAAACCCTTTTTCCTTAGCTCTTAATAAAATTTGAACCCGATTTTGAACCCCAAAAGCCCGAAGTAGAGCACTGATGTGCATCTTAACAGTCGGTTCGGCAACGCCAAGGTTATGGGCAATCTGCTTGTTTGAAAGGCCCAGCCCCAATTGTTCCAAAACGCCGACTTGGCGTTGTGACAGGAATAAGCCGTTCCCCAAAGCATAATTTTGTTTTTGATAAGTTTGTGCCATTGGTGCCATTTAAACCTCCTAACCCGATGATTGATCAGATTCCAGTTCCTTAATTTTTGCTTCTTTATGGGCGATTTTACGTGCAATCAAATTTAATATCGTTTCGTGCCCATTGTCTTTGGCCCAACCTTCAATCATATAAAGCGCTTTTAATTTTTCTTTTTTGACATCAATTAAAAAACGTTTCATTTCTTCCGGAAATTCGGCCCAGGATTTTTTAATTTCTGCTTTTAACAGTTTTTTTTCGTCCGGCGTTAGTTTGTTTTTATCCGTTTGTGTCATTTTTCCTCCTTTCTGATTGATTAAATAACGTTCAACAGGTATGAACCAACGAACATTTTGTCAAGGGGAAAGGCCGAAAATCATCGTATTGTATGAAAAAACACCCGTTGTTTGACGGGTGTTTTTCTTAAAGGGATATTACTATTTGAATAATCCTTTAATGTTATTGACCGTATCCTTGGCGGTATTGACACTCCCCTTAACGGCGTCGGTGCCGGTGTTCACCAAATCGGTGGCTTGCTTGACCCCTTGTTTCGCCAAATCCTTGGCAGAAGCCGCTACGGCTTTAACCGATTCGATTGAGATACTGTCCAATATGTCCGCAATAATATCACCGATGGATTTATTTTGTTTGCCTTCTCCGATACCTTGTTGATGAATATCAGGCAAGAGTAAGCCGATGGTCTGACCGGCAGCACCGACGGAAACTTCCGATTTCTCAATCAATAAGTCCCGAACAACAACTTTTTTCTCAGGGGAAGAATCGGATTTTGATTTTGATTTATCGGCGGCTGGGGCTGTGGCTTTATTTGAATGATTACCCAAATATGATTCCACATTTTTCTTAATAGCACCGATATTACTGTCTAAACTATATAAATTTTTTAACTCGGCTGATACTTTTGTTCCAGAAATAACGATTGAATCAATAATAATTTTATCCGATAAAACGGTTTTTGGTTGAAAAACAACTTTAATTTTTCCGAGTTCAAAAATATTGTTTTCACTGTATCCTTTGGGATTACCGATTTTGAGCCCCCGAATTTCAACATTTCCTTTTAATAAAGATAAATCAACGTGTTCCACAACAGCAGATGTACCGGTAATCGGTGGAACAAAGCGTGTGACAGCCTCTTTCACGATACTACCCAAATAATAGTAGGCCGCAATCAGGGCGACGATTAAAATAAAAAACAGCAATATAAGAGCCTTTAATACAAATCGCAGTATAGAAAATTTCTTTTTAGATGTTTTTGTCATAGAATATCCTTTCATAATGGTTGGTGGGGAGCACTATATCCCAAAATGGGTTAAGATGCAAATTGTTTTTCAAAATTCCCATCAGTAGAGCCGGAAATTTTTTGCCGATTTTTTATTTTTGATATGATTTCTTTTGCTTGTTGAATAGTATAATGGCGATGACAAAAATCAACCCGATAACCTGAAACGGGAATATCCTGGGCCGTTGGGGGTAGGGCGAATGGCCTGGAATTGATAACCGTTGTTAAACAATTTTCCGAGATTAAAAGGTATTTCCCCTTTCCGTCTGTCAAATTCATTTCCAACCGTCCCTTGGAACAGGATGAACAACCATTTTCCCGAATGCAGTTGGCAGACAAAAATAAAGCAGGATCTTGATATAATACTAAGATACCCTGTCCTGTTTGTCGGGTCAATGCTTGAATGTTGTCTCGGGTATCTTCTGTCGAAAAGGCAAAGCGGGATATACCTTGGCTAAACGCTTCCTCAATGGCCTGTGTATTCATCAAAGAAACGGTGTTGTCCAGGCTGATATCCGTTGATTGCGGTAATAAGGTCAATCCCGCCGGATTACCGATTTCCCATCGGGTAAAACCCGCTTGCCATAAGGTCTGAATTAAATTTTGCCATGGTTTCTCCGGCCTCAGAATGGGGGGGAGAGCCAAACGCAATTTTTTTGTATTTAAAGAGCGTAGTTTATCCGGTGTATCGGATACCTTCAAGACATAGACTAATTCATCATAATCGGATAATTGCTCTGCCAGTTTCAAATCATCCGTTTTGACAATCCATTGTGGTTTTGCAGCTGTTGCTTTCAGATGTGTCGTCGGCGGGAGAGAGGGCTTTTCCGCTTCAATTATAATTTGAGCATAAAGGGCGCGCCTTAATTCATTTAGGTTGAAGCCGGCACAAACAGATTATCCGGGTTATGCAGAGTCAGGTTATTCAGCGAAAAAGAATTTTCACCTGTTTTTTCAAAAGATTGCTTAACAGATTGAAAAACCCGATCCGGCGATTTGGCCGGTTTGAAATCACCCTGAACGACGGCGGTATATATACCGCTGCATGCACTTATTCGATTTTCTTCCAAAAAGACATCAACATCTATACCGATTCTGTTCTTATATTCGTTGGGGCGCGGTTTGGTGTAGGGATAAGCCCCTTTGACCCGTGTCGCCGATGCCAAATAAACGGCATTTCCCTTTTGAATGAAAGGGTGATGAGGCGGTAATGTCATGGTGACGGATTGGCCGGCAGAGGCTTCAAAGACTTTTTTCCCACCGACAATTAAGTTTTCCGCAGAAAAACCGAATGGTTTTTCCTGTCCGGGGATATCTATTTGAATGCCGTCATATCGGGCAACCGGTTTATCCGGGCGGAAAGAGATGGTATGATTAAACACTTTATCAACGGTTCCGATAAATAATCCCCGATGGCCGACAAAGTCCGGATCCGTCACATCTTTTCTTTTCCCGTTAAAGTGTAATTTCGTCCAGGGGCGGGCAAAAATTTGTTTCAAATTATCGGTTAATCCGCCATCAATTTTTCCGGTATCCAGAATCCGCCGATAATAATCCGTGACAGCCCCGACGTAGAGGGCTGTTTTTTTGCGTCCCTCAATTTTTAACGAAAAACCATTCAATTTTAAAACGTCTTTTTCCAAAGCCAAATCTTTCATGGAAAAAGGATGATATTGTCGGTCATTAACCCGAAAAGCACTGCGGCATGAATAAACACATTTGCCTCGGTTGGCTGATCGGCCGGTTGTCAGTGATGAAAACAGACATAAACCGCTGTATGAATAGCATAAAGCCCCGTGAATAAAGACTTCTACTTCCAAGCCGGACTTTTCTTTGATTTCCAACATCTCGGGTAAGGATAGTTCTCGGGCCAAAACTACCCGGGTGAACCCCATTTTTTTCATGGCTAATGCCCCGGCTAAATTATGAACGGCCATTTGTGTGCTGGCATGTAAATTCAAATTCGGAAAACATTTTTTGACCAGGTGCGCGACCCCAAAATCCTGGACGATCAAAGCGTCCGCCTGACACCGGTTGCAAACGGACAGATTATCCATCAAAGTTGGCAGTTCTGCCTCTTGTATCAGGGTGTTAACGGTCACATATACTTTTTTCCCGTGAGCATGGGCATAAGCCGTTATTTCATCTAACTCTTCCGGTGAAAAATTAGTGGCTTCCGCCCGGGCAGAAAATTGTTTTAATCCCAAATAGACAGCATCTGCACCATAATAAAAAGCACTGTATGCGGCTTCTAAATCACCGGCCGGTGCAAGCAATTCCGTTTTCATTTAACCTCCCGAATAAAGCCTTGTTCGGTATCAATCAACACGGATTTTCCGATCGGAAAAACGGTTTCGCGATTCCGATGCCCATAATGAATGTGCACAACCGGTTTTGCAAAATCATGAAAAAAGTCATCAAAAACATCTTCTACCGTACCGTCCGCCGGGTCTTTGGAGAGGCAGGCGCTGAAATCCCCTAAAACAACACCGGCCACGGTATCCAAAGCGTTGCTTAAACGTAAGTGTGTCAACATTCGGTCAATGCGATAGGGTTGTTCGTTAATGTCTTCTAAAACCAATATCTTACCGGTCATGTCGGGAAAATAAGGTGTCCCCAGCAATCCTTCAAAGACGGTTAAGTTTCCCCCGATGGTGATTCCTTGGGCAATGCCGGGGACCCGTGTTTGTTGAATCGGTATATTTGGTAAACTCCCTTGTAGAGCGGCGGCGGCTGTTTGAAACAAAGCATCGTTTTTCGGATTCAACAGAAAAAGAGCCTGCATTCCCGAATATCCCGAAATACCGGCCCGGGTAAAGAGTGCCGTTTGCAAAGCCGTTCCGTCACTGATGGTCCAAAAAGGTTTTGTGTTTTGTCGAATCAGATCATAATCCAATTTGTCCAATAAGCGGGGGCTGCCATATCCGCCGCGCACCGTCATAACAACATCAATTTCCGGATCCGCAAAGGCCCGCATCACATCATCGGCTCGGTCGCTGTCTGTTCCGGCTAAATATCGGATACCGTCCAATGCATGACTTTCCAAGTGGATCTTATAGCCGATATCGGCAAATCGGTCCTGAATGAAAGTCAAACTGTCCGGTGTTAATTCCGATGCCGGTGATGAGGGGGCAATAAGGGCTATTTTTTTCATTTGTATTTCCGTAAAAAAAGATTGCTATTTAAAAAAAAATGAATTAGATTGAAAACAAGTTGGTGGATATTTTATCCGAAAAGAAAGAAAAAGTAAAGGAGGATTTTCATGATGAAAGTATTTTTAACCGGTGTGGCCTTTTTGTTAATGTGTGGCCCTGTGATGGCTCAGGAAACAGATTTGTTTCCGGAATTAAAGGGACAATTTGAAACACCTCAAACAGAAAAGTCGGCCAATGAAAAGGTCGTTGATGCTTTGCAGGGGCGGGGGGGTGCTCAATCTGCTCGGCGGGCCGTTGCGGCAAAGCCGGCCGAGGAACGTCAGGAAGGCAATTTAAAAATTGAATTGGAAAATTTAAACGGTGTCCTGCCTTATGCCCGTAATATGGCCTATTGCTATGGTGAAGCCGTCCTGACCAATGAAACGAATCAGGCGTTGGACAGTTTATCGCTCACCCTGACATACAAGGATATGCCGGCCGAATTATCCTATGGTGGTGTTAAACCGCACCAAAAACAATCCCAACAAATTATGCTGATCGGTCCGGCCTGTGAAGTAATCCTTGGTATGCCGGAGATGGATATTAAAGCCTGTAAATTGGGGTCACAATCTGAAAATGCCTGTAAAAAACGGGTTCAGTTTGTCCCGCCAAGCGAGTAAATGAAAAAACTGATTTATCGATTCTGCGTTTGCCTTTGTTTGTTCTTGGGGCAGGTATCGGTCGTGTTGGCCGATACACCGTTATCCCAAAAGGATGAAAATTTATATCGACAGATTTTTGCGGCCCAAAAAAAAGCACAATTCAAACAGGCAGATTCCCTGATTCCCAAATTAAAAAATCAATCCCTGATGGGATATATTTTGTATGATCGGTATTTTTCTCCGGCCTATCGGACCAAAAAAAAGGAAATCAGCAAATGGTTAAACCGGTATTCCGATTTGGCGGTAGCCTCGGATATGTATGCTTTGGGACAGCAAAAAAAGGCGGATTTGCCCGCCCGAAAGCCAAAGGGATTATTCGGTAGTCGGGCCGGTTCCTGTTCAGCAGTTTTTCGGCCCGAACCGATTGATTTGATAAAAAACAGACCTTTTGCGGGATTGTCGGCAACACAACGGGACAAAGCCCAAAAGAAGATGAAGCGGATTTACCGTTATTTAAATCAAGGTAAAACATTGAAAGCCCGTGAGATTTTAGAGGCAAAATCCACCGAGAAATTATTTCCGAATTTGGATTATGATATGGCCAGGACAGCATTGGCGTTTTCTTATTTTATTGACGGTATGGATGATAAGGCTTTTTCATTCATTGAACCGGTTTTATCACAGTCCGGAAAAGAAATCCCACAGGCCTATTGGGTTGCTGGACTGATTTCCTGGCGACAGGAAAAATATGGTGTGGCGGCTGATTATTTTTCAAAGGCGGCAACTCATCCGAAAACTTATCCGTTTTTACAGGCCGCATCATCTGTTTGGGCCGCCAGATCCTATTTAAGGGCGGGCCGTTTTGAACAAGTTCGGCCGTCTTTGGAACGGGCTTCCCGCTACCAGCGGTTATTCTACGGTATTTTGGCCATGCGGCTGTTGGCCGAAAATTTGGATCATGTTTGGGATGAACCGGCGCTGCCGAGTGATGATGTCAGCGCGGATTTTTCCCATCCGGCTTTGGAGAGATTTTATGCTTTAAATCAAATCGGGCAAAAAGATTGGGCGCGTAAAGAACTGTCCAAATTATACTTGGATGCGGATGATGAAGCCAAAGGAATCTTACTGATGATATCGGAACAAAACGGTTTTGCCGCCGATTTATTGGCATTCAGCGGTCAACTGGGTGACGGCAGCACACGGTATCCGGCTCCGAACTGGACGCCGACAGACGGATGGAAAGTGGATAAAGCCTTGGTGTATGCCTTTGTGCGTCAGGAATCGTGCTTTAATCAACGGGCAGAAAGTGAAGTCGGTGCATTGGGGTTAATGCAAATTATGCCTGATACAGGGCGGGAATTAGCCAAAGGGTTGCAATACCCGTTTCGGAAACAATTATTAAAGGATCCGGCCTATAATTTATCACTGGGACAAAATTACCTGCTGAAACTGATACAAATGCCGGCTGTCGGGGACAATTTGATGTATATCGCAACGGCCTATAATGCCGGCCCCGGTAATTTAATTAAGTGGAAAAGGAAAATTAATACAACAGATCCGCTGTTATTTTTAGAAAGTATTCCGTCCCGTGAAACACGCAGTTTTGTGGAACGTATTGTTGTCAATTATTGGATATATCGCAGTTTGATGAATCAACCGTTGGCCTCGCTAGACAGTGTTGCTACCGGTGAATGGCCCTGTTATCGGGCAATGGAATGCCCTCTACCGGCTCAATCCAAGTAAGTTTTTTGAATTATAGGTGTTCGGTATTAAGCGGGAACTACTCACAGAGGGCATAGTTGCTGCTGCTGCGACTGCCGCCGATGACGGTGCCAGTATTGAGATAAACGCGGAACGCGAAGCAAGAATTGTAATCCGTATCTATCCAATGATAGCCGCCACTACTCCATGCCCCCCTGAGGGCTTGCATCTTCGCACTCTGATTCGTCAGGGTAGAATTACAGTCCATCGCATCCGATGCACAACAATATCCCGTCGTTGTTGCTCCAAATGCCGTGTGGGATGCATCATAACAATCCAACCGATTGTTATCAATCTTGATTAACCGCTTCCCGTGTGCTTCACACCAATTCTTTGCACTCCACCAGTACATTCTGCTACCGCTGCGCCGTAACGTCCCGAAGCCACTCACGCTCTTGTCCTCATATGATACGGAACTCAGGGCTGTGCACGTCCCGCCCGTCACATCGGTGCAACTGCTGGCCGT
>JAFTEW010000061.1 GCA_017453485.1 Alphaproteobacteria bacterium
GATAAAAACGGGAATTGATTTTTTCTGTGGTTCTGGTCGAAACAAAAGCAGATAACCGATTCCGGCGATTATCAGAAACAACAATAATACCCCTAAAATAAATTTATTCGATATTTTCCAGCGCATCAATTTGAACCTTATCCGTTGATAGAACGGGGGTTTTTACTGAATCTTTATTTTCCTGTTCTTTTTCATTATCGGGGGCCAGGCAATCCAATACCCATATATCAAAAACCGGATGTTCCAAAGATGAAATAGCCGGATTTGAAGAAAACATCCAACCGTTAAAAATAACCTGATAGGTACTGTTTTTTTCTTCTTCAATTATTAAAAAAGCGGCATTTTCCGGTGTTTCTTCTGGCGGCTTTTTAAGGCATCTTTGCGCCGTAATACGGATATTATGAACCTGAACCGGTTGACCGATTTTGATTTGATTGGTTTGGGTCCGCCCCGTAATTTTATCCACACCACGTAAAACGACGGCAGTTGCCTCAATATCAGCAGCTTGGGCTGTTAAAGACAAAAAAAGAAATCCGCATAAAAGAATCTGTTTCATTTTATTTCATTGACAGGAAAATAAATTCGGATACGTTATCTTCCAATGATTTATAATTTCTCGTTTGGTTTAATTTGTCCCCATTATTCAGAACAGCTTGGCTTTTTCCGGGCTCTAATCGCACATATTTATCCCCCATAATTCCAACGTCGGCAATGGAAGCAACGGTGTCAATCGGTAACCGAATGGAAGAATCAATGTTCAGATAAACATCAGCGCTGTAATCATCTTTATTCAGTTTGGTAGCAATAACCGTACCGACTTTAATGCCGGAAATACGAACATCAGAGCCGACTTCTAATCCACCGATTTTTGAAAAATTGGCTGATATGGTATGTCCGTCAATCTTTTTCGTATCCACCCGGGAAGCAGCCATAAACAAAAAAGCCCCCGCAAAAATAAGAACACAGAACCCGAGAATTGTTTCAATGGGATTTTTTTTCATAAAACCTCCTGCTGCTGATTGTTTTTTAAAGCATCTTCTTTACTTTTTTTTTCTTTCATAAAAGCATTGACTTTATCCAATAACTCATTCAAAATCAAAGAGTCTTGCGTATATGAAAAAGAATCACCGTTTTGCATCATTTCTTCATCCCCGCCGGGTAAGATTTCAATATGCTTCGCCCCCATAATTCCATCAGTTTCAATGCTGACGGAAGAATCTACGGGAATATCCATCGGATGATCAAAGACCAATTCAACCCGCACCTGATATCCGTTGTCGGCCAGAAATTGCTTACCGATTTGGCCGACCTGAATACCGGCCAGTCGCACTTCTCCGTTCGGCATTAAACCGTCCGCTTTCGTAAAAGTGGCGCTTAAAACAAAACTGTTTGGTGAATGATGGTGCACCGATCGGTTATGAACAACCGTTAAAATACCGGCCAACAAAGCCGTTAGTAGAACACCGACTGTTATCTCTTTATTCATTTTCATACCTGTCATTTGACTCAATTTTTTGCCTTTTGTCAAGTAAAAAATCATTTGACCTGTGCCGTTTTTTGATTTAGATTATGGTTATGATAAAACGAGTGATTGTGTTTTTGCTGGCTTTATTTTTGGGGAACGTGTCGGCTGGGGCAGTTTCCGTTATTCGTGATACCGAAACGGAGGAGTTATTATTGGGTTATATCAGACCGATCTTTACGGCGGCCGGATTGAACCCCGAAAATGCCGAGGTTGTTATCATCAATGACCCGAGTATTAACGCTTTTGTCGCCGGTGGGCAGACTATTTTCGTTCATACGGGATTATTGTTGAAAGCGCATGCACCGGACGAGGTTGTTTTCGTCTTGTCTCATGAAACGGGACATATTGTCGGCGGGCATATTGTGCGAGGGTATCAAGCTCTTCAAAATGCTCAAACGACCGCCCTGATTTCAACGGTTTTGGGTGGTGTTTTGGCAGTTGCCGGCGGTCGGCCTGATGCCGGAATTGCTGTTATGATGGGGGGACAAACGTCTGCGATGGGGTTGTTTACAAAATATCGTCAGACCGAAGAAAGTTCTGCGGACAGAATTGCAGTTGATATTATTCAAAAACTGGGTTATTCCATGGCCGGTTTTGAAGGTGTGATGAAAACGATTAAAGCCGATGAACGGTTAAACAGTGGGGACGGGGACCTGTATCTCAGAACCCATCCGATGACTCAAACCAGAGTTGATGAGTTAAAGCGATTTTTAAAAAATCCGCCCCCGTTCCGTTCAGAACCGGCATTTGATTTGGTTAAGGCAAAATTACACGGTTTTTTGGATTCTCCGGATAAAGTCCTGCAAATTTATAAATCTGATGCTTTGGCGGATCGATACGCTCGGGCGATTGCTTTTTACCGGAAAAATAATTTTAAGCAAGCTTTTGAATTGATTGAAGATCTGGTTTTGGAAAGGCCGGATAATCCGTATTTTTATGAATTAAAAGGGCAATTATTGTTTGAAACGGGACAATTGGAAACGGCAAAGGAAGCCTATCGTCAAGCCTACCTTTTAAAATCGGATTCCACATTGATTCAGTTGTCATACGCTCATGTGTTGCTGGAATTAGGTGGTCCGAAAAATGCCCATATTGCCGAAGAAAGATTGCAATATATCGTCGGAAAAGAACCGGATGATTCTTTCGGATGGCAATTGCTGGCCAAAGCTTATGATCGACAAGGGAAAAAATGGGAGGCCGAATATGCCATGGCCGAATATGAACGGTCAATCGGGAAAATAGAATCGGCACAACAAAGAGCACGTAAAATTATTGATGTGTTCTCCGACAATCCGATTATGTCCCAAAAAATACAGGATATCATTGATATGGAACCTCAAAAATGAAGAGTTTTTTTCCTGTTTTGATTTTGTGTTTTTTTTCAATGAACGTATTTGCTACGGGTGTGTCGGAACGAATTGCCGTATCAGCGCCAAAGTCTGCCTCGGAAAATATAGTAGGCTTGGTTCGTTTTTTGACGCAGACGGAAACGGATAAGCGCAAACAAGCGGAAGTTATGGCTATATGGATTGCTTCGCATATTTCTTATGATAATTATACCTATGCGGCGGCACTGGGGCAAAGAAGCGGGAAAAAGGCGTCTGCTCGATTGGCTCGTGGAGAACAGGATGCCGAATCGGTTTTGAAAAACAGAATAGCTACGTGTGAAGGATATGCCAACCTGTATGAAAAGATGTTAAGTGCCGCCGGTATCAGGAGTGAAAAAGTTTTCGGCTATGTCATGGAAAACAAAAGTAGCGCCATAGAAGCCAAAAAAGATATGCGTTCTCATCGTCCGGTCGGACATGTTTGGACCATGGTTCATCTGCCGGGTGGTAAAAAAGTATTGGTTGATGTCACATGGATGAGTCGTGGGCAATCCGGACAAACCAATCAACGATTAACTCCCGTTATGAAAAACCGAGAAATTCAGCAAATTAAACGGTCCAATCAAATACACCCTTATCAAATGAAATATTTTGATTTCAGTTATAAAAGTTTACAACAAAACGGAGAGTATCGCTTTTCACTGGGAAGAACTTTGTTGCGCTAATCACCGCAACGACAATGGCCTTCATTTGCCAATCTAAAAAAGTTTCTGATAACTTTGCGTCTGTCCCGACGGGGATGGTCCGAAAATAATTGCTTTATCTGTTGTTGTTGCGTGAAGGGGGGCTCTGTGAGAAACAACCAGGCAAATATTTTAGTTAATTCCTGAATTCTTTTAAATTTTTCTTTTCGGGCAGACAGAGCGGTGTATTGTGCAATTTCATCGCGATGGGCTTCCGATTGAACAATCAGAGGGCGTGATTCCTTGAAGAAATAGGGTATTAATGCATTGGACAACAGATTAACCCCTGTATCAATATTCTGTTCTTTGGATACGACGACGGCCTCTTTAAACAAGTGATATATACGTTTTTTGTCTTCATCCGAACGATAAGATAATTGATGTAATAAATTCAAACAACTTTCCGGTGTGGATAAAGCCGGTTGATAATCAATCAGGATACTTTTGCCTAATTGAGTCGTTGTGCAACGGGCATATTGGCGATTTGGCCTTTGTTGCCCAATATGGAGACGATCTTCTACAACCCCGGCAACCAAGTTCTTTTTGAATTTTTCCCGTTCTGCGGGTAAGGATAAATGATAACTCATCATAACGGCTTCGGCTTTTTCTACGGGCAGTTTTCCCGTTTCTCCCAAACAATCGGCAATTTTATCTCTTACCCGCCGCCATAGGGAAGGATGCAACGGCCATTCTCCCGATAAATGTTCAATCATTCGGCATCTGTCACTATTGATGGTATAATATCTGTAATCAGCCATCGGATCACTGTAAATTTCAAATCCGTGAACAATTTCCTCCCTTTGTTGGATCGGCTTTCGGGCTGTTTTTTTCTCAAATTGTGACAGAACCAGAGCCTGTCTGTATTGAAATTCATGAATATGTTCAGCCACCTTGTGCCGAAACTCTCTCATTTTTTTGATTTTGTCTGCCATTTGTGACATGGAGTGATCCCTTCCAACAAATTAGCCCCAAGAATATCACTTTTTGAAATAAAAAGCAACTTTTTTATCTGAATTTATTCTCTTTGCCAGCCTTTTGCCGCTCGATTGATATAATCTGATACTTGATTTTTCCCCGGATAAGCAATAACACCGCAAATGACAGGATGATTGGCCAGAATAGTTTCGGGAATTTCCCAGGCTTTATTTTCCAATTTATATCGGGCTAAATCGGCAAATAATCTTGCTTCCATCATCTCACCGAAATGAGAATAGCGAATGGTCGGCTTTTGAATAAAACGACGATAAAAGGAATTAAAACTTTTCCGATGCTGTGGTAATATATAGGCTTGCCCTGTTATCAACTGTTCAAAACAGCCTCTGACGACGGGGTTTTTCCAACCGCCACCAAACAAAATGAAATTAGGAATAATCGGAATTTTTTTCTCTGTCAAGGTTAAAGCCTGAACGGCAATATATGCGGCAAAATATTCCAGAGTATGAACGGCATTGTTGAATGATATGCCCGCTTCTTGGATCGTTTTGAATACGATATCCCTATGATAATATTGCGGGTCACCGGATTTAGGAAGTTTTTGCTCATAGTAGTCAGAACCGATATCATACAATTTCTGCAATAACGCCTTGTCGAGTGTGCCCACTTTTCCATATTGACCATCTTTATCATAACAATTTGATGTATTTTGTCGAATATAGGCGTCAATATACTCATTAAAGGGTCCGGCATCCGCACCGATGACGGCTTTCCCACTAATAACCCAGGCAAAGTTTGAAGTATTACCGCCATTATAATAGCATCCGTCTCCTTCGGTAGCGGAAATATGGGCATTATGCGGCGGAATAAGCGGAGCCCCTTCAAATCCGTTCATAATAAAATCTGAACGAAAATCGTAAACAACCGGAATATTTGTTAAATTAGCCAGCATTTGACCGCTGCCGATTTGTAAAGTATAAGCAGAACGGCCGTTTATTTTTGCCTGTGACGGTGGATTATGATCCAATGTTTTTCCGTGAAAACCAATGGCGTCAATTGTTTTTTTATCCAATTGATATTTTTGACACATTTTATTGATACAATCCGCAATTTGATGGACATAGGAATCATGAATTTGTTTGAATTTCGGCAAAGATAAAATCTCTGTCGGTGATTTATCAAAAACCGCCTGGCGTAATGTTTCCATATGTGCTTGCATTTCCCGGGAATAAGGGGCAGAGTAGGAACAAATATCTTTCATTATACCCCCGTGGAATTCCGTTAGAACCAAATCAATCGCATCCATGGAATTACCCGTCATATTGCCGATAATCCGATATGTTTTCATTTGATACCTTCTTTCAATTTCCTCTTTGTCTGTATAATGCGTTGATATGATTCTTGGATGCGTTCGGGTAATATATCACCTTTTTTCACGGCCTTTGCTACAATGTCTATTGTTTTGGGAACGATATCCGGATCGTAATTTAAATTATTTCCGATGACTAAGATGTCGTTGCCCGCATTGATGGCATTGACAACAATATCATACCAATCCCAATGGTCGGTCAGAGCTTGCATTTGTAAATCATCTGTAAAAACGAGACCGGAGAAAGACAATTCTTTTCTTAATTTTTGTCCGATATGTTTTGGGGATAGACTGGCCGGAAAATTAGAATCGATATTTTGATCAAATAAATGAGCAACCATCACACCGATTTGCGGAAAACGGGATAGTAGTTTCTGGTAAGGTATTAATTCAATTGCCTGAAAATCATCTGTAATATCTACAAAACCGATATGGGTATCCCCACGGGCACTGCCGTGACCGGGAAAATGTTTTAAAACAGGTAATACATTGTTGGACAAATGAGATTTAAGAACAACTTCTGCCTGAGCCGATACAACATTCGGATCCGATGAAAAGGAGCGTTCTTTAAACATAATAATCGGAGAATCCGGATTAAGCATTATATCGACACAAGGGGCAAAATTAACATTAAATCCCAGTTGTTTTAAAATATTTGTCGTTTTATCGGCTTCTTTTCTTGTCGTTTCCAAATCATTCAAATTTCCCAACTGCCAGGCTGATTTGTCGGAAACACCGAATGCAGTAGATAAACGAGCCACTTTTCCACCCTCTTGATCTATGGCAATAAAGAGAGGAAGCTGGCTTATTTTTTGTAAATCCGAAATCAGTTGCTTAACCTGTGTTGGTGATTTTATGTTCTTTTCATATTCGGGATGATTGATGATTTTATTCTCATTAAATAAAATAACACCGCCGATATGATACTTTTGAACATCACGAACAATCGGATTATTCGGAGTTAACTTCGAACCGTTAAAACCGACAATAATCATTTGACCGATCATTTGATTTAGAAAGTGTTCCCGATACCAAGAATACCCGCATCCCAAACAACAGACCATTAGTAAAAAAAATAAAATAATACGTTTCATTAAAAATAGTATAACCCATGTAAACATAAAAATCAAATTTGTTGTTTAATTATATTTTTAAAAACATTGACAAAATAATTTAAATGAAGTATAATTCAACAAATATCAAAAGGGTAATAAGGTGAATTTATTTGATTGTCTTTATTTGCACAAAGATGAACCTCGATTTGTGTCGGGGCATCTGTCCCGATATTTAATGGCCGAGATTTACTCACCGGCAGTTGTGCGATTGGCATCGGAACGGTGGTCGGAATTACCGCCTTGGGTTCAGGATTCTGTTCATCCGATTTTCCAAAATATTATCCTGAATAAGATACCGGCTTCGGATAAAAATTTATATATGCAACTCAACCAACTGTTGGTTGACAGGGCTACTCGTGTATTGGCGGCGTATCGAGATTGTTCTGTTCCGTTAACGGATGACCCAACCGTTCCGTCCTGTCGGTGTAATCTGTTGTCACAGCGGGGAGAATTAGCCCTTTGTTCGTTACGTAATGCCTTGATAAAAGGAGATTTTTCAATTGAAACGGTATCATTAGCCATTCGTTCATCTCATAAATTTTTGATGGACATGTCTTTCTATCGTGATTTTCCCGGAGCCGATTTTAAAGGAGTGGATATTTTGGCGTTTCAATCTGCCCAAGAGGGAAAGCCTGTTTGTCTTTTTCCGACCTTGCAACTGACAAAGGGATGTATGAACGGTTGTGCCCATTGCGAGGTTTGTGCCGAACCGCATTTATCACATATGCCGTATCCGATGTTTCGGCGGCTGTGGCAACGATTGGACGGAATTTATAAATATTACGAAACGCAATCGGGGGCCGTCCACTATTTTGATCGATATTATTTTGATTCTGATTCGTCTTCTTATTTTGATCCGATTATCGGGGCAGATAGTGGAGATGTCGCCTGGATGATAAAAGAAAATAAGGGTTTATTCTTTTTTATGACAAAGGGAATTACGGATCGGTTATCTGTTCGTTCCATTGCCAAAGGGGCAATGTTTGCTTCACAATTTCACTTATCCTTTGTGGATATACCAACCGAAAGGCATAATGTTGCGCAGGTCCAAAAAACGATACGCCTGATACAATCTTTGCCGACAAATCCGAAAATAATGATAGAGCATACCCACTTGGCAAACGGGCCATCGGTTTCGGATTCGATTTTTTTGGGTATTCCCTCCATTAAAAGAATTATTCACAGAACGGGACGGGCCATTGATAACTTTTCGGCCCGGGAATTGAGAAAAGATGATAATTTGCGTATCTGTGCCATTCGAATTTTGCCGAATGGAGATATTGTTTGGGATAGAAATATCGGCAGTCGCCGACATGGTAATATATATCAAACGGATATTTTGGGATCATTCATCCGGAAAATTGATCGACAATCTTTAATGAAATCCAATTCTTTACCAATTTGGAAGAAAATAGGGCGATGGTATGATAAATGGGCAGATAGGATTCGGCATTAGATGATAATCGATATCATATAGTATTTGACATTTTACGGAAAATATAGTTTAAATCAGAGCATGTTGACTTTACAGCAATCATTTGATAAATCATTGATTTGTCGCTTGGCCGAACAAGTTGTGTCAGAACCCGTCACATCAATTAAAAGGTTAAAAGGTGGTGCTGCCTATAACTATGAGGTTAATCGACATATTATTTTTAAGTTGCCTCGCCTGCAAAATACGTCAAGGGAATGGCAACTGTCTGCTAAATGTGCTCCGGTGATTCAACGGTATTTGCCGGTAAAAATCCCCCAAATGATTCTATCACAGGTTTCTGTTCCGCAGGAAAGAGAGCCTCTTTTTTGTTGCTTTTATGAAAAAATTGCAGGACATCCCATATCTAGAAATCATTTTTCGCAATTATCAACCGCTCAAAAAATAAATTTTTTTGAACAATTGAGTGCCGTGGCCTGTTTATTGCATATGATACCGATTTACCTGTTGCCGATACGGGTTCCATCCCATGCGGAAAGAAGGTGTCCTTTTAATGCCGGCCTTTTACAATCAACCAAGAAAATGGTTTCACAAAGAATTTTAAAATCTTTGGATTCGCCTGATATTTCTGATGAAAAAGAGGTGTTGTGCCATACGGATTTGCATTCCGAAAATTTGTGCATTGATCGTGGAAATATTACCGGTATTTTGGATTTTGAACTAATGAGTCGCGGTAGCAGCGCATTGGAATTTCAACCGACTTTTTATCAATCATCTGATTTAGCTTTGTGGATAGATATTTACCAATCTCAAAGCGGTTGTCGCTTGAATAAAGAAAAAATTATGTTTACGAAAAGGATAAGTGATCTGGTGTATCGAACATGGTCTCTTTTTGATCCGTTGAACAGACCTAAAAGGGAACGGCGAGCAATGGAAATAATGTTACGGCGGGCTTGGGGACGCACAAGGTATTAAGACCAAGATATGGAAAAGGTATCTTATAATTTTATTATTCGGATGGTTTGCCGTCAAAAAATAAAATAATGCTTGACAAGGGAATACGTTTTGTGTAAAATGCGTTCCATTGAACTTGGGTGCTTAGCTCAGCGGGAGAGCATTACCTTCACACGGTAGGGGTCACAGGTTCAATCCCTGTAGCACCCACCATTTTAAAGCATTGATCTTTCAATGCTTTTTCTTGTATGTGCGGGCAACTTGTTGCAAGCGGTTTATGATTGATTCAGATGGCATTGGCAATTTTTCTAAAACTTTTGGTAAGTTTTCCTCATAGTGCCATAAAAAATCAATTTGGTCTTTGTCTGATACTTCCCGATCTGGTATTTCTTCCGGCATGAAATGTCTTAAAAACGCATAAAGAGCCGCCTTTTCATTATCTGTCGGATAGCCGATTTCTTCTAATAATTTTTTAACAGAGAGATGCTTTATATCATCGGGGATAATATTTGTATCAGCCGGCCATGACCCGATGCCGTCTTTGGCCAGATTTTTCCAAGGGAAAAAACGACCCGGGTCATATCGGCGAGTCGGTGCCATATCGCTGTGGGCAAAAATATGATGGGGTTGAATACGATATTTGTTAATAATCTGTTTTGTTAATTTTCTGAAAGAATTTAATTGTATTTCAGGATAAGGGGATAAATGTCCCAATGTCGGGTGGACGAGCTCAATTCCGATAGAGTGGGCGTTTATATCGTTAATACTCCGCCAAGAACCGATGCCGGCGTGCCAGGCTCTATTTTTTTCATCAACCAGTTGAATGATATCTCCATTGGCTTCAATGATATAGTGGGCAGATAATTCCTGTCCTTTAAATATATCAATCATCTCATGCGCCGTATAGAGAGAACAATGCACAACAATCATATCAATTTTAATCGGCTTTTGGGATATTTTATCAATGCGTTGATTAAAGTAAGGCAAGGGGTTTTGAATGATAGTCATATTGTCTCTCTTTCCTAAAAAGAAAAGCCCCATAGGAGGAAAGGGGCTTTTGATGGCTCCAGCGGTAGGGCTCGAACCTACGACCGATCGGTTAACAGCCGATTGCTCTACCACTGAGCTACGCTGGAACAACGATGTCCTGTTTACATCAAAAAAAAATAAATTGCAAGTCTTTTTTTCTGTAAACAGCATTTTTTTGGAGGTCGGTACCGGAATCGAACCAGTATAAAAGGATTTGCAGTCCTCTGCATGAGCCATTCTGCCAACCGACCCTTTCAAAACAGAACCTTTTTACACATTTTTTTTATAAGAGTCAAGAAAAAAGTAGAATAGTTCTTGAATTTTTTTGTTGAATAGTTTATTCTAATCCCGAATTTATGTATGCGGGGATTAAAAAAATGAAGAAAATTATATGGTTGTCTATCTTGTTGTGCTCGGTTTCGGGTATTGCGGTTGCTGATACTTTATCCGATGTAATGGCTTATACATATGAAAATAGTTTAACCATTAACGCTAATCGGGCAGGATTAAAAGCTGTTGATGAAACGGTGGCTCAGGCCAAATCAGGATATCGCCCGACGGTAGCAGTAAACGGATCTGCGGCTCGGGCCAAATACAATAATAAATATGATAATGCGGCTTTGGCGTATAAACAAAAAACTTATTTAAATCCGGTTGATGTATCCCTTGAATTCGTTCAACCTGTTTTTTCCGGTTTGGGAACGGTCAATGCGGTTCAAGCCGCCAAACAATCCGTGCGTGCCGGTCGGTCAGATTTGTTGAATACAGAGCAGGCTGTCTTATTAGATACGGCAGCTGTCTATATGGATGTCATACGGGATGAAGCCGTTTTAAAATTGCAACAGCACAATGAAAAAGTGTTAAAGGAACATTTGTCCTCCTATCAAAAAAGATTTAAGGCCGGTGTATTGACAAAAACGGATGTGTCGCAGGCCAAAGCCCGATCGGCAGGAGCTACGGCAGCTCGGATTGCGGCCGAAGGTCAATTACAGGTATCCAAAGCTAATTTTTTCAGTGTTGTCGGGATTGAGCCGAATAACCTGCAAGATGTGACTGATATTCTGACAAAATTGCCTGATACGCTGGATGAGGCAATTCAAACGGCTTTATCGGATAACCCGAAAATTATGGCGGCCCAATATGCAACCGAGGCAGCCGGTTTTTCCGTCAAAGCAAAAAAAGGTGCTCTACTGCCGCAGATTCATTTGAATGGTGCCGTCGGTAAACAAAAAGAGCATGTTTCCATCAAAGAATCAGATTATTGGCAGATTGGGGCCAATTTAACCGTTCCATTATTCCAATCTGGAAAAGAATATGCCGATGTGCGTGAAGCCAGACATTTAGAAAACAAATATCGTATTTTATGGTCTAAAACAATTCAGGATGTTCGGGCCGAAACGACAGCGGCTTGGGAACGGTATAATGCAACAAAAGCCCAAATCGAATCAATTAAAAAACAAATTGAGGCTTCCCAAAATGCTTTGAATGGCGTTATTCGTGAGGCTAATGTCGGATCCAGAACCGTTTTGGATGTATTGGATGCCGAACAAGAACATTTGGATAATCAGGTATCTTTGGTAAAGGCCCATCGGGAAGAAATTGTGTCCGCCTTTGCCGTTATGGCGGCTATCGGGCGCATGAATCCAACGGCGCTCAATTTGGCTGTTGAACCGTATGACCCCAAAGATTACTATGAATCCGTTAAGAATAAATGGGTTGGTTACGGTATAGAATAAGGAGCTGTCATGGAAGAACAAGACCCCGAAGAAATTCCGATGGATCAGGTATTATCTGAAATTCGTCATATGCTGTCGGATGATAATTTATTAAAAAAACAGGTTGTTCCTGAACACCCGTCCGATTATGTCGATCCGCCGCAAACGGTTCAACCGGTCATCGCATCCAAACCGGAACCGGTGGAACAAGAGAATGTCCCTAAAAAAGAGAATGATTATTTCTTGTTAACACCGGCAATGCGTTGTGATTTACCGTCCGATTCGGAATTGTCTGCCTCCGTTCAACAGCAGGCCGCCCGTGTTATCAATAAATTACAACAAAAGAATCCGCCGCAACCGTTGGCTACTGAGGTTGAAGAGTGGTTAAGGAATAACTTACCGGGGATGATTGAACGGGTCCTAACCGAAAAATTGTCCGAAGTTCACAAGTAATTATTTCTTTTATTCACATTCTTATTGATTTTTGGACGAAAAATAAGTATAATTCGCCCCAGAGAAAGGATTTATATCATGCGTCAATCGAAACTCATTTCAAAAAAACATAAAGAAAAACCGGCCGAAGCCCAATTGATCAGCCATATTTATTTGTTGCGCGGCGGGTATATGCGCCCTGTTTCAAACGGTATCTATTCATTACTGCCGCCGGCTGTTCGTATTCAGTCAAAAATTGAAAATATTATCCGAGAAGAAATGAATAAGATTGATGGTCAGGAAGTAAAAATGCCGGTTGTTCTTCCCCGTGAATTATGGGATGAATCGGGACGGTGGGATTCGGTTCAAAACGAATTATTGCGTTTTCGGGACAGATCAAATCACGATATGTTATTAGCCATGACGCATGAAGAAGCGGTCACAGCTTTGGCGCGGACTGAGGTTTTAAGTTATAAAGATTATCCGTTTATGCTGTATCAGATTCAAACAAAATTTCGGGACGAAGCCCGGTCACGTGGCGGTTTAATTCGTGTTCGGGAATTTACGATGAAGGATGCCTATTCTTTTCATACGTCCGAAGCTGATTTGGACAACTACTATGAACGGTGTGCAACGGCTTATCATACGATATTTCGGCGTTGTGGCGTTCCCGAAGTTGTATCTATTCAGTCAGATTCGGGGATGATGGGGGGCAAAATTGCGCATGAATATCAGTTATTAACCGAATCAGGGGAAGATAAGGTGATTGTTTGTGATGCCTGTCATACCTATGCCAATAGTGAAGTAGCAACGTGCTCATTTAAGGCTGAACCCGAAGATATTTTACCGCTGGAAGAAGTAGAAACGCCCAATACGAAAACCATTGAAGATTTGGAAAAATTTCTGAATATTCCGGCGCAAAAGATGGCCAAGACCGTTTTCTATACAACAGAAAAAGGAGAAACATTTGCCGTTGTCATTCGGGGTGATATTGAGGTTAATGAATGTAAGTTGGCTAAATTGATCAAGTGCTTGTTTAATTTTGCAACGGATGATGAAGTTCGGGCAACGGGTGCTGTCCCCGGTTTTGCCAACGTGATCGGCTTAAAATGTAAAGTTTTTGTTGATGCGTCGGTTGCTAACGGATACAATTTAGTTTGCGGCGCAAATAAGGAAGGATATCACTTTAAAAACTTTAATGTATCCCGTGATATTCCGCATGCGACTGTGGTTGATATTGCGACGGTTCAAGATGGAGATATCTGCCCGAAATGTGGTGCTAAATTACGTATTTCCAGGGGGATTGAAGTCGGGAATATCTTTAAATTAGGAACAAAATATACCGAATCCATGCACATGACCTATACCGATGAAAACGGGATTGAAAAAACACCGATTATGGGCTGCTACGGTATCGGTGTCGGCCGACTACTGGCCTCTGTTATTGAAGCCCATCACGATAATTATGGACCGATTTGGCCTCTTTCCATTGCACCGTGGCAGGTTCAGTTGAATGCCATGGGGCTTTTAACGAATCCGGATATTCAAAAAACGGCCGAACAATTGTATGCTGAATTGGAAAAAGCCGGAGTGGAAGTCCTTTATGATGACCGCGGATTATCGGCCGGTATCCAATTTGCCGAGGCAGATTTGATGGGAATTCCACTTCGTCTGATTGTTGCTCCGCGTGCCTTTTCCGAAGGGAAAATTGAATACAAAATTCGTGGTACGGACGAAAGCGGTCTTATCCCAATTGCCGATGTAGCCGCTTTTGTTAAAAATTGGATTGCCAAAGAAATTGAAAAATATAAGTAAAATCAATCCGGTAGGGTCATGGTTTTTAATTCTTTGACCAGCGGCTTGTCTGCCGGACAAAATTCGTAATTGTCCAATTCGCTTTGCGAAACCCAGGCAATCTGTTCGTGAGCATCCAGTTTGGCTGGGGTCGGATTGTCACAAGTTCCCCAATAAGTATCAAAATGAAAATCATCCAATCCTTGATAGGTGTAATTCATTTCATTTAAGTATTTACCGACATGAACAGTCATGCCTAATTCTTCCATAAATTCGCGTTGAATACATTGAACAGGTGTTTCTCCGGGCTCAATTTTTCCACCAGGAAATTCCCAAAGTCCGCCTTGTTTCATTGTTTTTTTGCGTTGAGCAATTAAGATTTTGCCATTATGAACAACAACTGCCATCCCGATTTTTTTCATTTTTTTTCTCCTTTTATTTAATTAATTTAAAACACGATAAATTGTTAAAGCATTGACTGTTTTGGCCCCGGCTTTGCGCATGACTTTGGCACATTCGTTTAGTGTTGCTCCTGTCGTCATAACATCATCAATTAATAAAATATGTTTTCCGATAACGGCATTCCGGGTGTTTACCATAAAAGCATTTTTAACATTTCTTATTCGTTGGGAGCGCTTCTTATGCCCCTGACTTTCGGTCCGATGAGTGCGTTTGAGTACAGTTGGATTAAAAGGTATTTTCATCCGATGACTTAATCCCTGTCCCAGCAGGCCAGCCTGATTATATTTTCTTTTTAACCGTCGTGTCCAGTGCAGGGGGACAGGAACAATGATATCAATATCCTTAAAAATTTCAGGATCAGCCTGGCATAAGAATTTAACAAACAATGGTGTTAATTCCGTATGATCCCCGTGTTTAAAAGCCAAAACCAATTTTTTGGAAAAATCATCATATTCCAATATACTGCGGGCCATATTAAAATTTGGCTTTTGCTGCATACAAGCCGCACAAATACAGGTATCCAATCCGGCGTATTCAAAGGGGCGACCACAAATTTGACAGCAAGGCTTTGTGATAAATTTTAATTGTCGATAACAGGTTGGACACAAACAATGTGGCATTTCAACAGGCTCTTTGCAAATAGGACAGATTGGCGGACACAGGATATTCAAAATACCACACAACGTTTGTTTTAAAAAAGTCTTGAAAAATACCATGAAGAACAGTATATATGAACCGTTAACAAGAGGCAAGAAAAAAATGACTGACTTAATTTTAAATCGTCCGAACACACATTCGATTGCTTATACCTATATCCCGGGACAAAAAAATAAATGTGTTTTGTATTTGCATGGCTGGACGGCCCAAAGGAAAAGCCCAAAAGGACAAGCGATTATGGAAACGGCCATTCAAAATCAATGTGGCTATCTGTCTTTGGATTATACGGCCCACGGTGAATCTGGGGGGAGTCCCCATGATTTTACAATCGGGCAGGGGATAACCGATGTGACGGACGTAATACGAAATGTCATCCCGGATACGCCATTGATTGTTGTTGGCAATTCCATCGGCGGTTGGTTCGGATTGTGGGTGGCTGAGCAATTACCGCAAGTTAAAGGTTTTATCGGATTGGCACCGGCCCCTGATATTACACAAATTATTTGGGATAGATTACTGCCGGATTATGCTAAGGCTGAATTAAATAAAGACAACATTTTGGGACCTTCCTCCGAAACACACGGTTTTTGTTTTACTCGAAAATTATTTGAAGAAGCACAGTCTTATTTTATGCTTCATCGGCCGATTAAAATCAATCATCCGGTTCGGCTGATTATCGGGGATAAAGATGACCAGGTTGAAATGGATCGCTTAATCAAAATTAAGGATTGTGTCACTTCGGATGATGTCACAACCTTAATAATAAAAGGGGCAAACCATCATTTATCCGATATAAACAGTTTATCAATCATTCGTCAAACTTTGGAACAATTATTGCGGGGAAGGGAATAATATGATACAAAAAGTTTCCGTTTGGACAAAAGCATTTCGGCTTTTTTTCTTGCTGGCTTTGACTTCGGTTGTTGGTTATGTCGGCAGTACTTTTGTGACGCCGTCGTCACTGGCCTGGTATGATACATTAATAGTTTCGTCTGTCAATCCGCCAAATACCTGGTTCGGGGTAGCCTGGGGGATATTGTATATTTTAATGGCTGTTGCTGCCTGGATGGTATGGGGTAGGGTCAGTCCGCGATATTTTGTGTTGCAGTTGGCTTTTAATCTGTTATGGACGTTTCTGTTTTTTTATTTAAAAAATCCGATTATGGGCCTGATTGATATAGCCGTTATGATTGTTTTTATTATCCTGACAATTATTCAATTTTGGAAACAGTCCCGAATCGCTGGCGGACTGATGATTCCGGTATTACTGTGGAGTTCTTTTGCTTTCTATTTAAACCTGATAACGGTTTTGTATAACACCCGGGTTGGTATTTGGTTAGGATTGATATAGGTCCTTTAATAACCGAATTTCTTCGGCATATTCATTCAATTTTTCATGGGGTGTTTCCAAATAAAAAGGTAATGAGCGCAAGGCCGGATGATTAATAACGGCGGTTAAGGCTTTTAATCCGATTTCTCCATAGCCGATGGGTGCATGTCGGTCTTTATGACTATTAAAGGGCATTAAACTATCATTTAGGTGAATGGCCTTCAATCGATTTAATCCGATAATTTTATCAAAGGTTTCAATAACATTATCCAATTGATGAACAATATCATAACCGGCGGCAAAAACGTGGCAGGTATCCAGGCAAACTCCTAACTTATCCGCATGATTGACAGAATCTATGATGGCTTTTAATTCTTCAAAGCGGGAACCGATTTCGGAACCTTTACCGGACATGGTTTCTAATAGAATAATGTTGTTTTGATCGGGGCGGATAACCCGATTCAAAATGGTTGAGATATGGGCTATTCCTTGGACCGTTCCTTGGCCGACATGACTGCCGGGGTGAAAATTATACATCACGCCCGGTAAATAGGCTAATCTTTTTAAGTCATCCGTAAAAACCATTTCGGCAAATTCACGTGTTTTCTGGTCTGCTCCGGCTGCATTCAGGGTATAGGGGGCATGTGCCAACGGGGGAAGAAAATCATACTCATTTGCATATTTTTGAAAAGATTCAATATCGTTTAAATCAATTTCTTTGGCCTGGCTACCACGCGGATTTCGGGTAAAAAATTGAAAAGTGTTCCCGTTAATTTCCGTCGTTTCTTTGCCCATGTTTAAAAAGCCTTTTGCAGCCGATAAATGGCATCCGATGTTCAGCATTCCCACAATCCTTTCGGCTGACATCTTTTTTTTAGGACCTGATTGGTATTTTTTTGGATATTTTGGATGCGGCAGGCTCGCTCACATTCCCATGGCTCAATCGGATATTCTTTGTCCCAAGCCTCCATTAACTTTCTTTGCGAGGGGCTCATCCGATAGCGATGATAGGCTCCATCAAAATACAGGTATGTTCGGGCAATAACACCACGTGCCAAGGGCGGCGGTTCGGCTTTTTTATCTTGAATTTTCATTGAACAAGAGCCGAAAGAACTTTTTGTATCATTCTGAAATTGTGTAAAATTATAGTTTTGTCGCAAAGCATTGACGGCACCGATAGCCGGATATAAATTATACATATCTGCCTGCATCAGGCGATATTCCCGGTTGGTCAGTTCGGCACATTTACGTCCTTTAAAGGCTTTGCCTTTGGCATCTACACAGTCGGGGTGTCCATCCCGCCACTCCGAAAAAGTGCGCCCGAAATTTTCGGCTGGGACTACGTGCTCCCACTCAATTCGATCGGCTCGGGATTGATATTTGCTTGTTTTAAAACCGGGCGGTAAAATAACTTTTTTATCCTCGGTAAACTCGGCCCCACAATAGACGGTTATTCTGTGATCCGGATAGATTTCCTTTTCCAAGAGTTTTTTTGCCAGAGAGAACGAATCGTTAAACGAATTGCCCGTATCCGAATCGGCCATCAGGGCAGGGGTTATCCAAATCAGAGCGGTTAGGATGACAATGCAGATAAAAATGATTTTTTGTTTTTTTGTCATAACTGTTTTATATCAGAATTTATCTGCAAAATCAATCCCGAAGATAAAAAAGAAAAATTCCTCTTTTGGGTATTTATACAATGGACAAAATTATCCGAATTTTTTACCCCCATATTGGTGAATATGGGGTTTTAAACGGTAATATCATGGCACGCATTTACTGCCATCCCATGTTGGCCGCGTTTTCGGACAACAGGCACCATATTGATGACCATAACGCGTCTTGCCGATATCGGTATAGATTTCCTCATCATTACAACACCGGCCAACGTTCTCACCAAAATTACGGTTGGGGCAGTCAATCACACAATCGTCCCCATAATTATGCTGGCTAAAACTTTTACCGGGACATTTATCACACCGCCCCCATGTCGGATCCCAATACTGATTAGAGGTCTCACAATCTTTACAACCACCCCAAGAATCAATAAATTGCCCCGGATCGCTGCAATAACTCGGCAACACACAAGAATCACCCCAACCATTTTAATGGCCCTGATGGGTATTGATTTTGCGTGTTTTATGGGGCCTGAAACAAGTTCAGAATGACACAAAGACGTCTTATATTTATGGATTCTTCCTTTCGCTCATCCGCTCGCTGACGCTTTGGGCCGCCTAACAGCGGCGCCTGGGATGAAGATAATAACGTCTGTATTGATTGGACCGAATACTAAAACGTTTCAGTTGTTTGATATCGGATAGTGTAAGATTATCAAATCCTGATATAGGAATTTTTGCTTGCTTTTTCAGGGGTATTCTGATACAATCGCGCACATGACAGATTTATCACATATTCGAAATTTTTCTATTGTGGCCCACATTGACCACGGGAAAAGCACTTTGGCGGATCGCCTGATACAAAAATGTGGGGCTGTTTCTGATCGCGAAATGAAGGAACAACTCTTGGATAATATGGATATTGAGCGCGAACGCGGCATTACAATTAAGGCCCAAACCGTTCGATTGATGTATAAAGACTATATCCTGAATCTGATTGACACACCGGGTCATGTGGATTTCGGGTATGAAGTCAGCCGATCTTTGGCTGCTTGTGAAGGGTCTTTATTGGTTGTTGATGCTTCCCAGGGGGTAGAGGCTCAAACTTTGGCTAATGTTTATAAAGCTTTGGATGCCAACCATGAAATTGTGCCGGTCATTAATAAAATTGATCTGCCGGCGGCGGAACCCGATCGTGTTAAACACCAAATCGAAGATGTTATCGGTATTGATGCAGCAGATGCACCCTTGATTTCCGCCAAAACCGGAATCGGTGTTGATGAAGTTTTGGAAACCATTGTCAAACGCCTGCCGTCCCCTCGGGGAGATGCCGAAGCACCCTTGAAAGCCATGTTGGTGGATTCATGGTATGATCCGTATTTGGGCATTGTGGTGCTGGTTCGAATTGTAGATGGTATTTTGAAAAAGGGAATGACCATTCAAATGATGGCGACCAAGGCCGCCTATAAGGTTGAACGGTGTGGCTATTTTACGCCGAAAATGGTGGATACACCCGAAATTAAAACCGGCGAACTCGGATTTGTTATTTGCGGTATTAAATCTATCGGTGAAACACGGGTTGGGGATACCATTACCGATGAAAAACGACCGACGGCTCAGGCTTTACCGGGATTTAAGCCAAGTCTATCCGTTGTGTTTTGCTCACTTTTCCCCGTGGATATGAGCGATTATGAAGCCTTGAAAGAATCCTTAGCCAAATTGCAATTGAATGATGCTAGTTTTGAATTTACGCCGGATAAGTCCATGGCACTCGGTCAAGGTTTCCGGTGTGGCTTTTTGGGACTTCTCCATATGGAAATTATTCAAGAGCGCCTGTCACGTGAATTTAATTTGGATTTAATTACGACGGCCCCGAGTGTGGCCTATAAAGTTTACTTGACAAACGGAGAAATGATAACTATGCATAACCCGGCTGATATGCCGGATGTCAGTCGCATTTCAAAAATTGAGGAACCTTGGGTTCGGGCAACTATTATGACACCTGATGAATATCTGGGCGGTATTTTACAATTATGTACCGAACGTCGGGGCGTTCAAAAGGATTTAACCTATGTCGGTGATCGGGCAATGGCCGTATATGAATTGCCGCTGAATGAAATCGTCTTTGATTTTTACGACAGGCTGAAATCGATTTCACGCGGCTATGCCAGTTTTGACTATGAATTAGCCGGTTATGCGGCCAGTGATTTGGTCCGTGTCAACATTATGGTGCACGGTGAACAGGTTGATGCGTTGGCTTTTCTGGCCCATCGGTCACAGGCCGAACGGCGTGGCCGCCAAATTTGTGAGCGCCTGAAAGATTTAATTCCCCGGCACCAGTTCAAAATTCCCATTCAAGCCAGTATCGGTGGTAAAATTATCGCCCGTGAGGATATTGCCGCATTCCGTAAAGATGTGACGGCTAAGTGCTATGGCGGCGATATTACACGCAAACGCAAATTACTGGAAAAACAAAAAGAAGGGAAAAAACGGATGCGTCAGTTCGGCGAAGTTGAAATCCCCCAAAATGCCTTTATTCAAGCCTTAAAAATCGGGGATGAATAGGTCATCTGAACGGTTAAAATCGATGTGATTAATGCACATCCTGCGGGATCAAGTCATTACGTTCAATAAATAATAAAGCGGATAGACGGGTAGGGGCCTGACCCAAACGTTGACCTGTGCCATCATATATGGCATAAATTGGCTGAAAATTGACAATCTCCCGTTTAATATAAGCAACATCGGCATCCGAATCCGTTAAATCGGGAACAAAATCTTCAAAATCAATATCGGATAATTTTAATTCATCGCTCATTTTTTCCGCCGATCCGGTTTCATTAAAACCGATTTTGATTTTGTTTGAATAGAAATCCGCTGAATATGACTTGTTTTGACCGGCTTCTTTAAATCAATAGACAGCAGCCCGTTTTCCAAACAGGCCCCTTCAATCGTCATACCGTCGGCCAATACAAATGTTTTAATAAAAGAGCGTGCCGCAATACCCCTATGGATATAATGGCGATCGGGATCAGGTGTTTGTTGCCCCCGAATCATCAATTGATTATCCTCTAAGGTAATATCCAGGTCCTCTTCAACATACCCGGCGACAGCCAAGGTTATGCGCATCAGATCCGGCGACAATTGTTCCAAATTATACGGTGGAAAACTCTCTGCCCCTTTACTAACCCGGGTCAGCATATCTTCCAATTCATCAAAACCCAATAAAAAAGGATTATTAAAAGCGGTCAAACAGTTTCTCCTTTAAGGCGCCGTGACAACAAATCAACATCGGCCGCCAATTCCTTATCCCGAACGATTAAATCCTCGATGGTTTTAACAGCATGGATGACCGTCGTATGATCACGTCCGAAAGCCTTCCCGATATCCGGTAAAGACAATGGAGTCAAAATCTTGGCCAAATACATGGCTAATTGTCGCGGTCGAGCAACCCGCCGTTCCCGCCGTGTTGATTTTAAATCAGACAGACTGATTTGGTAGTGTCCGCAAACGGCATATTGAATTTCGCTCATCCCGATAACACGGTCCGAAATTTTTAACAAATCTTTTAACACAACACGCGTTGTATCAATGTTTATCGGTGTTCCCAATAGCTCCGAATGGGCAACGATACGTTTTAAAGCCCCTTCTAATTCCCGAACGTTTGAAGTAATATTCTTGGCCAGGAAGTCCAACACATCATTTGGAACAGGCGTCGACATCAATTTTGCTTTTGCCTGCAAAATTCCTAAACGTAATTCATATTCCGGCGGAAGAATGTTGACGACCAAGCCCTGGGCAATGCGTGTTTTTAACCGATCGGCAACACCCGATATGTCGGATTTATTTTTCAGGCGCTCTTCAATCGAATGAAGATCCTGCGGTGCCGAATCGGCGGATAAAACAATTTTCTTTCCATGGGAAACCAGGTAGTTAAATGTATTAAAGAACTCCTCCTGAGTGGCTCCTTTACCGCAAATAAATTGAATATCATCAATCATTAGAACATCAACCGACCGGAAAATATCCCGAAATCTGTTTGTTCCTTCAAATTTTGTTTGTAAAGCCTTTACAAAATGTAGGAAGAATTGCTCAGATGACAAATAAAGAACTGTCTGTTCGGGATGACGTTCCCGAATACGCCAGGCAATTGCATGCATTAAATGAGTTTTTCCCAAACCGGATGCCCCATGAAAATACAAGGGATTAAAGGCAACCGAATCATCCTCTGCTACTTTTTTTGCTGCCGCATAGGCGAACTGATTGGCTGAACCGACAATAAAAGTATCAAAAGTATAATTTGGATTTAAAAGTGATTGCGGCATATCCGAATCAGTTGTTGTTTCAATTGTCTGTGTTTGAAGCGACACAACTGGCTTTAATACAGCCTGTGTTTGCAAAGGTAATTCCCGTTGTAATGCCGGGGCCAATTTTAAATTTAAGCTGGCCACATCGGCATTTTCTTCCTGCCAAAAAGATAAAATTCGGTCAGCATAATTTTGTTTAATCAATTCGTGAATACAGGGAGAGGGAATCAATAAAGAAACCTGATTTCCTTCCATTTTATCCGGAACAATTTTGGATAGCCAACGCACAGCGAACCGATTTGCTTCGGCCTTTTGTATCCGGGCGCAAACCTTGTTCCATTGACTTTGAATGTTATCTTGCGGTTTCATCCTAAAATGTTTCCTTTTTCTTTCTGACTGAGATCATCTTAATCGTAAAAAAACGGAAAAGACAAATTCTTTTTTAGATTTTTTCAAAAAAAATGTCCTGAACGCAAGATATTGATTTTTTATTTCTATATCTAGTGTTTTATTTGCGAAAAAATTGGACATTAATTAATTAAAGAAAAACGAGGCAAATTTACCATCTGGTGGACATACAAAAAAATGCTTTGTTTTTGAACGGGTAAAATCAAAAAAGCGATTCGCATCACCGTTTTAGGGCGGCTTGTTGATGGCTGATATCCAATCGTTTTTTTATTTCTTCAAATGGCAGAACCCCTGTTAACGGTATGGTTATCCAGTGTTTTTTATTCATATGATAGGCCGGAAAATAATGTTGATAATCAATTAGGTGTTCCGGGCTATCCGAATCGAAGCGGAGGTCTAAAATTTCAATTTTATCGGTTCCGTCCCATCCGATTTTTGATTCCTGAATCGTCAAGATAACCCCATACCATTTTCGGTTATCTGGCCGCCGCCAGATGGCGCAATCCGGAAATTTTGCCCATAAATGCTCTAAAGAATCGCCATAGGTTTCCTGAACATAGCGAATCAATTGTTCGGTTTGCGGAAATTTAAAAATTGCTGTTTCAAAACAAGAATCAATGACTTTGTTTAGAATTTCCTCATACTCTGTTCGAACCTTTGCCACGAAAGGGCCGGTCACGTCTGGCATCAAATGTAGGGTATATTCATCCCCCAAGGCCAAATCATATAAATGTGTGCTGACGGTTCCTTCTGCTTTAACGTTGATTTGCAGACAAAAAGGTGTGTTAACAAAATTAATTTTGTATATAAAGCAATCAGGGCTATTCCGAA